>CALGIA010000020.1 GCA_937916005.1 uncultured Rhodospirillaceae bacterium | reverse complement strand
GGCTCAGGGGTATCGGACTCGTCGCTCATGCCGCGCGTCTCCGCTGCCAATCAACGTCCCCCCGATCGGGGGAGCCGGACCATCGCATGAATTGCTGCATCGCATCAAGTTTTGTTGCAACGCAATGAAAATTGTTCCGTGTTATCTTGCGCCCCAATTTTGGCCCGGCTATACAGCGGAGCGTAAAAGGTGCCGGTAATAAGGAGTATGGTATGACGGAAATCATCATCGCGGGTGCGGCCCGGACGCCGGTCGGCGCCTTTAACGGCGCGCTTGGCAGCGTCAGCGCCTCCGATCTTGGGAGAACCGCCATTGCAGAGGCGTTGAAACGGGCCGGCGTCGCCGCCGGGGATGTTTCGGAAGTGATCATGGGGCAGATTCTTACCGCGGGAACCGGGCAAAATCCCGCGCGTCAGGCCTCCATCGCGGCCGGCGTGCCGGTCGAAGCGCCCGCCTATGGCGTCAATCAGCTCTGCGGTTCCGGGCTCAAGGCGGTGGCCCTGGGGTTGCAGGCGATCACCGTTGGGGATTCGGGGATCGTGGTCGCGGGCGGTCAGGAAAGCATGAGCCAGGCGCCCCATTGCATTCAACTGCGCAACGGCAAGAAACTGGGCGATGCCGAGATGGTCGATACCTTGATCCGGGACGGGTTATGGGATGCGTTCAACGGTTATCATATGGGCAATACCGCCGAAAACGTTGCCGAACAGTGGCAGATCACCCGCGAAGAACAGGATTCGTTTGCCGCCTGGTCCCAGCACAAAGCCGAGGCCGCCCAGAAAGCCGGGCGCTTCAAGGATGAAATTGTTCCCGTCACCTTTGCGACCCACAAGGGCGAGGTCACGGTGTCCGAAGATGAACACCCAACCCACGGCACCACGGTCGAGGTGCTGGGCAAACTGCGTCCCGCCTTCGACCGCAATGGCACCGTGACGGCCGGCAACGCCTCGGGGATCAATGACGGCGCGGCCGCGCTTGTGCTGATGACCGGCGAGGAGGCGGCTCTGCGCGGCATTGCGCCGCTGGCGCGCATCAAATCCTGGGCCCAGGCCGGCGTCGATCCGGCGATCATGGGAACCGGTCCTATTCCGGCCAGCCGGGCGGCGTTGAAAAAGGCCGGCTGGACCGTCGATGATCTCGATCTGATCGAAGCCAATGAAGCCTTCGCCGCGCAGGCGCTCGCGGTCGGCAAGGAACTGGGCTGGGACAGGGAGAAACTCAACGTAAACGGCGGCGCAATTGCACTCGGCCATCCCATCGGCGCATCCGGCGCGCGGGTCCTGGTGACGCTGATTTATGAAATGCAAAAGCGCGATGCGAAAAAGGGTCTGGCGACACTCTGCATCGGTGGCGGCATGGGCATAGCCATGTGCGTGGAGCGCGACTGAACCCCTAATCCTGGGAGCATTAGAAAATGTCCGGCCAAGAAAATTCTGATATCCGGCCGCGCCGCAGCGCGCTTTACATGCCGGGCGCCAATCCGCGTGCATTGGAAAAGGGCAGGGCCGTTCCCGCCGATTGCCTCATCATGGATGTGGAAGACGGTGTTTTGCCGGAAAACAAATCGGAAGCGCGGGAAAATATTCTCGCCGCGCTGGCCCAGGGCGGCTATGGCGGGCGAGAGAAAATCATCCGCATCAACGGCATGGGCACGGAATGGTTCGAGGCCGATATCGCGGCGGCGGCGCGCTCCGGCGCCGATGGAATCCTTATCCCCAAGGTGGATGGGCCCCAAACGGTGCGCCGCGTCGATCAACTATTGGGCGAGGCCGGCGCATCTGCGGCGTTCGGCATCTGGTGCATGTTGGAAACGCCTCTGGGCGTACTCAACGCGCGCGATACCGCCCAGGCAAGTGACCGGCTGCGCGTGTTTACGTTGGGAACCGCCGATCTGTCCAAGGAACTGCACGCCGATCTGCATGCGCCCGACCGGCTGCCCCTGATCACCAGCATCGGACTTTGCGTTCTGGCGGCGCGCGCTTATGGGCTGGCCCTGCTCGATGCGCCCCATTTTGATCTGTCCGACGATGCGGGTTTCGAGCGCGCCAGCCGCCAGGGAAAATCATTTGGTTTCGACGGCAAGACACTTTTGCACCCGAAGACCATCGCGGTCGCGAACGGGGTTTTCGGCCCGTCGGCGGATGAAATTACCTGGGCGCGGCGTATCACCGAGGCCTGGAACGTGGCGGCTTCCGAAGGCAAGGGCGTGACCCTGGTCGATGGCAAGCTGATCGAGGGATTGCATGTTGCCGAGGCGGGTCAGCTGATAGCGCTGGCCGACCGGATCACGGCCCTTGAATCCGGCGCCGACTTGACCTGAACAATTTGATCTGAATAAAAAAGAGTGGACGCAAGAGCGCCATCGCCGCCAGCTTGATATATCCGCCTCGAAAGGCAGGGAAATTACCCGCCGGCGTCGATATCTTCGGCGCTCTCGCGTGGGGGAAGCATGGCCTGAAACAGGATTGGGTTACAATCGATAAGGGAATATTATGGATTGATTTTTGTGCATGGAATTTCAGTATTCCTCAATTCATCCACATTTTATCCACAGCACCGCACACAGGGACAAAGTCCGCCGATCCAAATTCGGTCAATAATTTTTTACTGATTCGGTGTCCGGCAGGTGGCCCAATTGACTTGCATCGGCCGTAGGTCTAAACAAAAACACTGCAAGCGCCGGATGTGCAACACAGATCGGCGCGTTGATTTTTCGAATTCAGGGGTCGAGGCGATCTACATGGCAGCTCCAAACCGTCCGCTATCTCCCCACCTCCAGATTTATAAACCCCAGCTCACCTCCTTCCTGTCGATCTGTCACCGGATGACAGGAATTGGGCTCGCCGTCGGCGTACTGTTTCTGGTGTGCTGGCTGTCTTCGGCGGCAACGGGGCCCGAATCTTTCGCCAGAATTCAGGAATTCAACGGATCCTGGTTCGGGCGGCTGTTACTGTTCGGCTGGACCTTCGCGCTGTTCTATCATTTGTGCAATGGCATCCGGCATTTGTTCTGGGACGCCGGCAAGGGGTTCGAAATGGAGATCGTCAACCGGTCCGGCGTGATGGTCCTGCTTGGCGCCGGCGCGCTGACATTGATCGCCTGGATCTGGGGCTATTCTTCCATGGGGGCGCTGTGATGAGCTTGCGAACGCCTTTGGGCCGCGTCCGCGGTCTTGGTTCGGCAAAGGACGGCGTCGCCCATTGGTGGGCGCAACGCATAACGGCGGTGGCCCTGATACCGTTGCTGCTGTGGCTCGTCGCCTCCCTGGTCGCAAGCGCCGGCATGGATCACGCGGCGGTAAAAGCGTGGCTTTCCAGCCCGGTGTCGGCGACCCTGATGATCCTGTTGATTGCGGCCGGTTTCCATCATGCCCAGCTCGGGCTCCAGGTGGTGATCGAGGATTACGTCCACACAGAATGGCTCAAGATCGCGAGCATCACCGCGGTCAAGCTGGCCGCCGTTGCGCTCGCCGTATCGGGCGTCTTTTCCATCCTCAAGATCGCCTTCGGAGGCTGACCTGCAATGACCGAGGCCTATAAGATCGTCGACCACACCTATGATGTCATTGTGGTCGGAGCCGGCGGCGCCGGGCTGCGTGCGACGTTCGGCATGGCGGTCAAGGGATTGAAGACCGCCTGCATCACCAAGGTATTTCCGACCCGAAGTCATACCGTCGCCGCCCAGGGCGGCATTTCCGCCGCGCTCGGCAATATGAGCGAGGATGACTGGCGCTGGCATTTCTACGACACCGTCAAGGGCGCCGATTGGCTCGGCGACCAGGATGCGATCGAATTCATGTGCCGCGAGGCGGTGCCGGCGGTGATCGAGCTGGAACATTACGGCGTTCCGTTCTCGCGCACGGAAGAAGGCAAGATCTATCAGCGTCCGTTTGGCGGCATGACCACCGAATATGGCGAAGGCCCGCCGGCCCAGCGCACGGCGGCGGCGGCGGATCGTACCGGCCATGCCATTTTGCACACGCTCTATCAGCAGTCCCTGAAGCATGAGGCGGAATTCTTCGTCGAGTATTTTGCGATCGATCTTATCATGGATGACGAAGGCGTCTGCCGTGGCGTGATGGCCTGGAATCTCGATGACGGGACGCTGCACCGGTTCCGCGCGCGGATGGTGGTGCTGGCGACCGGCGGTTATGGCCGCGCCTATTTCTCCTGCACCGGGGCCCATACCCAGACCGGCGACGGCAACGGCATGGTGCTGCGCGCCGGCCTGCCCATGCAGGACATGGAATTCATCCAGTTCCACCCGACCGGCATCTATGGCGCGGGTTGCCTGATTACCGAAGGCGTGCGCGGCGAAGGCGGCTATCTGACCAACTCGGAAGGCGAAAAATTCATGGAGCGCTATGCGCCCCATGCGAAGGATCTGGCCTCGCGCGATGTGGTCAGCCGGTCCATGACCATCGAAATGAACGAAGGGCGCGGCGTCGGTCCCAACAAGGACTATGTGCATCTGCATATCGAACATCTGTCGCCCGAGATCATCAATGAGCGGCTTCCGGGCATCGCCGAAACCGCGCGGATTTTCGCCGGCGTCGATGTCACCAAGGAGCCGATCCCGGTGTTGCCGACGGTGCATTACAACATGGGTGGCGTGCCGACCAATATTCACGGCGAGGCGATTCTGCCGCGCGATGGGAATCCTGACGCCGTCATCCCGGGGCTGATGGCGATCGGCGAGGCGGCCTGCGTTTCGGTGCATGGCGCCAACCGGCTGGGCTCCAACTCGCTGCTTGATATCGTTGTGTTCGGCCGCGCCGCGGCTGATCGCTGTGTCGCATTGATCGACCCGAATTCCAATCAGCCCGAACTGCCCAAGGGCGCCGGCGAAAATTCCATCGCACGGCTTGATTCCCGGCGTCACGCCAAGGGCGGCACGTCGGTCGCGGCGCTGCGCGGTGAAATGCAGACCACCATGCAGGCCCATTGCGCCGTGTTCCGCACCCATGACGTGATGGCCGAAGGTCAGAAAAAAATGACCGCGCTGTGGGCCAAGATGGACGATATGGGCGTGACGGACCGGTCCATGGTGTGGAATTCCGATTTGATGGAAGCGCTGGAACTGGACAACATGATGCTCCAGGCGGTGGTCAGTCTCGACGGGGCGCTGAACCGCGAGGAAAGCCGCGGCGGCCACGCGCGCGAGGATTTCCCCGACCGTGACGATGAAACCTGGATGAAGCACACATTGGCCTGGATCGACGAAAACGGTAAAACCCGCATCGATTACCGCCCGGTTCACGGCAATACATTGACCGACGACGTCAAAGCGGTTCCGCCCAAGGAACGGGTTTACTAAGACGCTCCAGGAACCGGTTTGCTAAGACGAAGGACACTTCATGGCTGAATTCACACTTCCCGCCAATTCCAAGGTTCGCAAGGGCAAGACCCATGCGGCGGCGACCGGCGGAAAGAATATCCGCAAGTTCCATGTGTATCGCTGGGATCAGGATTCCGGGGAAAACCCGCGCACCGATACCTATGAGGTCGATCTCGATGATTGCGGCCCCATGGTTCTGGACGCGCTGATCAAGATCAAGGATGAGGTCGATGCGACGCTGACCTTCCGCCGGTCGTGCCGCGAAGGGGTCTGCGGCAGCTGCGCCATGAATATCGACGGCACAAACTCACTGGCCTGCACCAGCTTTATCGATGAGGTGAAGGGCGATGTGAAAATCAATCCGTTGCCCCACATGCCGGTGATCAAGGATCTCGTGCCCGATCTGACCAATGCCTATGCCCAATACACCTCATCCCAGCCCTGGCTCAAATCTGAATCGGCGCCGCCGCCCGACAAGGAACGGCTGCAATCGCCCGAAGAACGCGCGAAGTTGGACGGGTTGTGGGAATGTGTGCTGTGCTTCTGCTGCTCGACGAGTTGCCCGAGCTATTGGTGGAACGGCGACCGCTATCTCGGTCCGGCGACATTGCTGCAATCCTATCGCTGGCTGGCCGATTCCCGCGACGAACACACCGGCGAACGGCTCGATGCTCTGGAAGACCCGTTCCGGCTGTATCGCTGCCACACCATCATGAACTGCACCAACACCTGCCCCAAGCACCTCAATCCAGGCAAGGCGATCGGTGAAATCAAGAAAATGATGGTTGAACGGCGCTAGGCTTTTCGTTCAAGTTCGCGGGCCGGCGCAGACTTCGCTAAAATTAACCTTTCCGTTTTGCCAGCACTGCCTTGATGGCGTTGACGATACCCACATAGCCCGTGCAGCGGCATAGATTGCCCGACAGTTCGAGGCGGATGCGTTTTTCGTCGGCGTCGGGCAGGCGGGTGACGATATCCCGCGCGGTGGCCAGCATGCCGGGCGTGCAATAGCCGCACTGCAGCCCGTGATGGGCGGTGAAGGCGTCGCGCAGATCACCCATCACGTCGTCGTCGTCGAAATCTTCGATGGTGCGGATTTCCGATCCGTCGCAGGTCGCGGCGAAGGCGATGCAGGACCGTTGCGGCACACCGTCCACCATCACCGTGCAGGCGCCGCAGACTCCGTGTTCGCATCCCAGATGGGTGCCGGTCAGGCGTTGGTCGTCGCGCAGAAAATCTGCCAGGCTGGTGCGCGGCTCCACCTCGGCCGAAATGCGTTCGCCATTTATTGTTATTGTTATCTGGGTCATGCCGCGAACGCTCCCTGGACCGCGCGGCTCAGCGCGGCGCCGTGTATCTGGGTTTCATATTCTTCAAATGTCGCGCCGGCCTCGGCGATGACGGCTCGGGCGGCGGCGATGTCAAAGCCGTCCGCGCCCGATGACGCGATTTTATCCGCCGCCGACGGCGGCAGCAGCAACGGCGCGCCGTCGGTCGCGCCCAGCACCAGACGGGCAAAGCTCCGCGCCGGATCGATCACCAGTGCGCCGATGGAATCGGCGAACTCACCCGGTTTGCGGCAGACCTTGTAATAGCCCCAGCGCGCGTCGGCGGAAAGTTCCGGAATGCTGAACCCCAGGATGACTTCATCCGGCTCCAGCGCGACTGTGAACGCGCCGATCTGGAAATCGCCCAGCGGCATGGTGCGCTCGGCGTTGGCGCCCTGGATCACGGCGACCGCGCCCAGCGCCAGCAGGGCGGTCGGCCAGTCGGCGGCCGGGTCGGCATGGGCGACGCTGCCGCCGATGGTGCCCCGGTTGCGCACCGCGCGATAGGCGATCTGGCGGGCGACGCGCTGCATCATGCCCTGGGTCGCATCGGGGACTAAACCGTCCTCGATCATCGCATGGGTCGTCAGCGCGCCCACATAGAGCTGTCCGTTGTCCAGCGAGATCCGTTTCAGATCATGCAGCGCGCGGATGTCGACCAGGGAATCAGGTTGGGCGAGCCGAAGGTTCATCATGGGGACCAGCGATTGCCCGCCTGCGACGATCTTTGCAAAGCCGTCGGCCTGTCCCAGCGCGCTGATGGCCTCACCCAGGTCGGTGGATTTTTCGAGATCAAATTTCGCAGGCTTCATTCCGCGGCCTCCTTGCTGTTTCCGGCCGCCGCGATCGCCGCCATGATGCGGCGCGGCGTGATTGGCGTTTGGTTAATTTCCGCGCCCGTTGCGCGCAGCGCATCGTTGATCGCATTGCCGATCAACGCCGCCGCCGGGATGGCGCCGCCCTCGCCCACCCCCTTGATGCCGTGTTCCGTATGGGGCGACGGCGTGATCATATGTTCAATCCGAAAGCTCGGGATTTCGGTGGGTCCCGGCATCATGTAGTCGGCGAATGTGGACGCCAGTGGCTGGCCCTTGTCGTCATAGGGCGATTCCTCATACAGCGCCGTTCCAATGCCCTGGGCCGCGCCGCCGAAAACCTGGCCCGACACCACCATGGGGTTGACCATGGTGCCGCAATCCTCGACCACCACGTAATCCAGCACCTCGACCGTCCCCAGCTCCGGGTCCAGCGCGATCACCGCAGCGTGGGTCGAATAGGAAAACGTGCCATGATCCGGGTCCGGGCGATATCCCTCGACCGCTTCCACGCCGCCCATGTCCACATCTTCCGGCAGTTCTTCCGGGTTCAGATACCAGACCCGTCCGATTTCCGACATGGGCACCTCGCCGCCCGGGCCGACCACCTTGCCGTCGCGAATTTCCACGTCGGCCTCACTGCATTGCAGCAGATGCGCGCCGATCTTGGCCATGCGCCCGGCCAGCACCTTGCAGGCGCGCGATGTCGCGCCGCCCGCCATCACCATGGAGCGCGAGGCGTAGGTGCCGGTCGAATAGGGCGTCTGGCCCGTGTCGCCGTGGATCACCGTCATCTTCGCCGGGTCGATCCCCAGCACCGTATTGGCGACCTGGGCGAAGGTGGTTTCCATTCCCTGGCCGTGGGACTGAACGCCGATGCGGATTTCAAGCCCGCCATCCGGGGTCAGCTTCACGCCTGCCTGCTCGAAACCCGGCGTCATCTGAACGCCCCAGCTGGCGAATACGGACGTGCCGTGGGCGCTTTGTTCCGTATAGCTGCCGAAGCCGAGCCCGATCATCCTGCCGTCCGGCTCGCCCGCCTTTTGCCGCGCGCGCACGGCATCCACATCGATCATTTTGGCGGCGCGGCGCACGGCTTCCGGGTAATCACCGGAATCGAAACATTTGTTGGCCACGTTGGTGTAGGGCATCTGCTCGGGCTTGACCATGTTGCGGATGCGCACCTCGTGGGGTTCCAGCCCCAGCTCGCGCGCCACCGCATCGATGGTCATGTCGGTCGCGAAACACACGCCGGCCCGCGCCACGCCGCGATAGGGCACCAGCGGCGGCTTGTTGGAGACCATTGTAAACGTGCGCGCCCGGTAGGCCGGAATATCATAGGGGCCCGGCAGATTGCCGCCCGCCATGGCGGCTTCCAGGCAGTTAGTGAAGGGATAGATCGAATAGGCCC
>CALGIA010000019.1 GCA_937916005.1 uncultured Rhodospirillaceae bacterium | reverse complement strand
GGTGTGCGTGTTTGCACGGGGGGGACAAAGCCGCATAATGGGCCTGAAATTACGCTGTCAGGATAATCCATCATGCCCAATGCCAATAAAGCCCAGGCCGGACGCCATTTCCTGCAAATTCCGGGGCCCACCAACGTGCCCGACAGGGTGCTCCGCGCCATGGACCGGGCGATGATGGACCATCGCAGCGCCGATTTCGGCGCCTTGACGCTCCGCATCATGCCCCGGCTCCAGCAGATCTTCGATTGTGCCGCAACCGTCGCCATGTTTCCCGGGTCGGGCCATGGCGCATGGGAAGCCGCCATGTCCAACACGCTGAACCGGGGCGACAAGGTGCTGGCCTTTGATAACGGCCAGTTCGCGGTCTCCTGGAACAACGTCGCGCGCAGTCTCGGGGTGGAGGTCGAGTTGATCCCGTCCGATTGGCGTCAGCCGGTCGATGCCGCCGCCGCCGCGGCCCGCCTTGCCGCGGATGCGAACCATGATATCAAAGCCGTCATGGTGGTGCATAACGAGACTTCGACCGGGGTGCGCAACGATATTCCAGTCATCCGCGCCGCCATTGATGCGGCGAACCATCCGGCATTGTTCCTGGTCGACGCGGTGTCGTCTCTGGCGTCGATGGAATATCACCACGACAAATGGGGCGTCGATGTCACGGTCTGCGGGTCGCAGAAAGGCCTGATGCTGCCGCCGGGGATCGGTTTCAACGCGATCAGCGACAAGGCGCTGGCAGCGTCGGAAAAGGCGGATATGGGGCGGTTCCAATATGACTGGAAGCCGGTGCTGACCATGAGCAAGGGCGGTTATTTCCCCTACACCCCGCCCATCGCGCTGCTATATGGGCTCGATGAAGCGCTCGACATTCTGCTCGACGAAGGTCTGACCAATGTTTATGTCCGCCATACGCGCCTGGCCGAGGCCACGCGCCGGGCCGTGCGCGGCTGGGGGCTGGAACTATATTGTGCCGATGACGCGGCCACGTCCGATACGGTGACCGGAATCCTGATGCCCGACGGCCACAGCGGAGATGCATTCCGCCGCGCGGCGCTCGACAATTACAATCTTTCGCTCGGCTCGGGGTTGGGTCCGCTGGCGGATAAAATATTCCGCATCGGCCATCTCGGCGACCTCAACGAACTGATGCTGATGGGCTCGCTCTGCGGCGTCGAAATGGCGCTGGGCGATGCCGGCGTACCCCACCAAAAGGGCGGAGTCGGCGCCGCGCTGGCGTTCCTGGGCGAGGGGTGAGGCGCTTAGTACCGGTCGTCCCCGGGTTCGCCTCCTGCATCGAAGGGCGGAGTCCGGTACACCAGGGCTTCCAGAAGGCGCAGTTCGGCGTCCCCATGGTCGATGACCGGCGCGGGTGTGATCGGCGTCGGCGTGCCCGGTGGATAGATAAAGCGCGGCTGGTCGTGGCGGGTGGTCGTGACGGTTTCCAGCAGGCATCCGGTCGGGGCCGAGGCCAGGTCGGCGCGGCCGTAACAGACGCAGGCATAGGTTCGCTCGGGGCGTGACTCCACATAACACCCCGTACCGCGAATGCCGATCAGGGCAGCGGGGGTCGCGATCGTGGTCTTGCCGGTCTTGCCGAACACCGACAGCATGGCGCCGGTCATCACCTTGAGCATGCCCGAGACCATGCCGTCTTTCTCGAAATAGACTGGGAAGAACTCGATTGTGGTGTTCTCGCGCAGCATGAAGACGTGCTGCCCGATGATGATGATAGCGCTGGCACCGGGGCCGGTAGCCGCGATGTCGCCCGGGTTGACGATCTGGCCGCGCCGGGCGGGACTATTGTTAAGGCGGAAATCGCCGTTGAATTCCTGCACGCCGGGCGCGATGGGCTTTCGCGACATGGCGCGCGGCGACCGCAGGACGGACATCAGGGCAGGCGTCGTGCCCCCGGCCAGCAGCAGGGCCCGCACCAGGGACCGGCGGGTCAAATGTAGTCTTTCAGGCATTAGGCGTTTCCGATAAGGGAGACATCATCCGTGTCATTCTATCGGATAAAATCTGATATAGGGTATCCATGACGCCGAACGAATTTTTGAAAACCCTGTTCGATGCGGCGGTTGCCGCCGCCGACCCCATGCGCGTGGTCCCGCCCAACCTGCCGGCTCCGCCCAAGGGCCGCACGGTGGTGATTGCGGCGGGCAAGGCGGCCGCCGCCATGGCGCGCGCGGTCGAAGACAACTGGCGCGGGCCTGTTTCCGGCATTGCGGTCACCCGATACGGCCATGGCGCGCCATGCGACTTCATCGATGTGGTTGAGGCCGGCCATCCCATGCCCGATGCGGCCGGGCAGAATGCCTCCGCGCGCGCTTGCGAATTGGTGGCTGGGTTGACGGAAGACGATCTGGCCCTGTTCCTGATTTCCGGCGGCGGCTCGGCCCTGTTGAACGCGCCGGCCACGGGCGTCACCCTGCAAGACAAACAATCGGTGACCCGCGCGCTTCTGGTGGGCGGCGCGCCGATTTCCGACATCAACTGCGTGCGCAAACATCTGTCGGCGGTCAAGGGCGGGCGGCTGGCGGCGTTGGCCGCGCCGGCGCGGGTCGCGACCCTGATCATCTCCGACGTGCCTGGCGATGATCCGGCGACCGTCGCGTCGGGACCGTCAATCGCTGATCCAACCACGCTGGAAGATGCCCGCGCGGTGCTGGACAAATTTCATATAAAGCCGCCGGCCGCCGTGGCGGTATTGCTCAATCGCCCGGAATGTGAAACACCGAAATCACTTCCCGGCTCGGACACCCGTATCATCGTTACGGCGCGCGACGCCCTGGACGCCGCCGCCGCCATGGCGCGCGCCGCCGGGATCGATGTGATCGATCTGGGCGATGATCTGGAAGGCGAGGCCCGGGACCTGGCCAGGCAACATGGTGAAACGGCACGTGGCCACGCGCCGGCGCTGCTGCTATCGGGCGGTGAGGTTACCGTGACTTTAGGGGAGTCCGGGGGGAAGGGCGGTCCCAACGCCGAATATGCGCTGGCGCTGGCGATCGCGCTGGACGGTTGCGCCGACATTCACGCCATCGCCTGCGACACCGATGGCATAGACGGCGATGGTGACGCCGCCGGTGCGCTGATTTCACCCCAGACGCTGACCCGCGCGGCGGCGGCCGGCATGGATCCGCGCGCCATGCTTGATCGTCATGATAGTTACGGTTTCTTTAACAAGCTGGGCGACCATGTGATAACCGGGCCGACCCGCACCAACGTCAATGATTTCAGGGCGGTACTTATCGGCACTGGCGGTTCGAACAAGATTGATTTATAGGTCAAGCATGCGACGACATCGGCGCGCCAAGATAGTGGCCACATTAGGTCCGGCAAGCGCATCCCCAGAAATGATCAGAACCCTGTTCGACGAGGGTGCGGACATGTTTCGGCTGAATTTCAGCCACGGCAGTCACGCCGACCATGCGGAACGGGTCAAGATCATCCGCCAGATCGAACGGGATGTGGGCCGGCCGATCGGCATATTGCTTGATCTGCAAGGCCCCAAGCTGCGCGTCGGCATGATGGAAAACGGCGCGGTCGACTTGGTTGCCGGCGCGACGTACCGGCTTGATCTGTCGAAGGAGCCGGGCAACCAGACCCGCGCGCCCTTGCCCCATCCGGAAATTTTCGCTGCCTTGCGCGACGGCACCGATCTATTGCTGGACGACGGCAAGATCCGACTGACGGTAACCGCCTGCGGACCGGATTTCGCCGAAACCGAGATCATCACCGGCGGCAAATTGTCGGACCGCAAGGGGGTCAATGTTCCCCAGGTGGTTCTCGCCGTGTCGCCGATCACCGAAAAAGACCGCAAGGATCTGGATTACGGGCTCAGTCTCGGCGTCGACTGGATCGGGCTTTCCTTTGTTCAACTGCCCGACGACGTGGCCGAGGCGCGCAAGATCATCGGACGGCGCGCGGCGATCATGTCCAAGCTGGAAAAACCAGCCGCCATCGACCGGCTCGACGAAATCGTCGCCCTGTCGGACGGCATCATGGTGGCGCGCGGCGACCTCGGCGTCGAATTGCCGCCGGAAGATGTGCCCAGTCTGCAGAAACTGATCATCCGGGCCAGCCGGGCCGCCGGCAAGCCGGTCGTGGTGGCGACCCAGATGCTGGAATCCATGATCAGCGCGCCGGCGCCGACCCGCGCCGAGGCGTCCGATGTGGCGACCGCCGTCTATGATGGGGCCGATGCGGTGATGCTGTCGGCGGAAAGCGCCGCCGGCGCCTATCCGCGCGAATCGGTCGCCATGATGAACCGTATTATCGAACGGACTGAAAAAGACCCCAATTACCGCGCGATCATGGAGGCCGTGGAACTCGATCCGGAATCCACCTCGTCGGACGCCATCACCGCGGCTGCGGCCCAGGTCGCGCGCACCGTGCGCGCCGCCGCCATCGTGACCTTTACCACCTCGGGCTCCACATCGCTCCGCGCCGCCCGCGAACGCCCCACCGTGCCCATCCTGTGCCTGACCGAAAGCCGCGAAACCGCGCGTCGGCTGGCCGTCGCCTGGGGCGTGCACTGCGTGGTGACCCGGGATGTTCAGGATTTCGGCGATATGGTGGTAAAGGCCTGCGCGGTGGCGCTGCGTGAGGAATTCGCCGCCAACGGTCAGCGTATCGTGATTACCGCCGGCGTGCCCTTCGGCACCCCGGGGGCGACCAATGTCCTGCGTATCGCCTGGGTCGGCACCTGAACTGATATGTGGCGAGCGCCGGACGGGACTGTTAAGTTCCTGCGAATTTAGCTTTCCACGCAGGACATTGAATAATGACCGGGTCTGACGCCCAATCCGATTCCAATTGCGATTCCAGCTCCGATTCGGGGCAGGATTTCGTCCGCGACATCATCAGCGGCGATTTGCGCGATGGGCGGGTTGCATCGGTGGTTACCCGGTTCCCGCCGGAACCCAACGGCTATCTCCATATCGGTCACGCCAAGTCGATTTGTCTGAATTTCGGTGTGGCGGCGGAATTCGGCGGGCGCTGTCATCTGCGGTTTGACGACACCAACCCGGCCAGGGAAGACCAGGAATATATCGATTCCATCCAGCGGGATGTCCGCTGGCTCGGCTTTGACTGGGGTGACCATCTGCATTACGCGTCTGATTATTTCCAGCAGCTCTATGACTGGGCGGAACATCTGATCCAGGCGGGCAAGGCTTATGTGGATGATCTGTCGGTCGAGGACATGCGCGCCTATCGCGGCACGGTCACCGAGGCGGGCCGCGACAGCCCGTTTCGCGGGCGGTCCGTGGACGAGAACCTGGATCTGTTCCGCCGCATGCGGGACGGCGAATTCCCCGACGGCGCGTGTGTGTTGCGGGCCAAAATCGACATGGCGTCGGGCAATATGAATCTGCGCGACCCGGTGCTGTACCGGATTTTGCGGGCGACCCATCCGCGCACCGGCGATGACTGGCGGATTTACCCCAATTACGATTTCGCCCATGGCCAGTCCGACGCCATCGAAGGCATCACCCATTCCCTCTGCACCCTGGAATTCGCCGACCACCGCCCGCTTTATGACTGGCTGCTGGAAAACCTGCCGACGCCGTCGACGCCCCGGCAATATGAATTCGCGCGGCTCAATCTGGCCTATACGGTGCTGTCCAAGCGGCGATTGATGCAGCTTGTCGACGATGGCCATGTCACCGGCTGGGATGACCCGCGTATGCCGAGCCTGGCCGGGCTGCGGCGGCGCGGCGTGCCGCCGGAAGCGATCCGTGAATTTGTCGCGCGCATCGGGGTGGCCCGGGCTGATTCGATTATTGAAATGGCGCAGCTGGAAAACTGCATCCGGGAAAATCTCAACAAGGCGGCCCAGCGCCGCATGGCCGTGCTGAACCCGCTGAAAATCGTGATCGAGAATTATCCCGAAGGCGAAACCGAGATTCTGTCCGCCGTCAATAACCCCGAGGATGAGACCGCCGGGACAAGAGACATCATTTTTTCGCGCGAGATCTTTATCGAGCATGAGGATTTCATGGAAGACCCGCCGCGCAAATTCTTCCGCATGACGCCCGGCCGGGAAGTGCGGCTGCGCTACGCCTATTTCATCACCTGCACGGAAATCATCAAGAACGATGCGGGCGAGGTGGTCGAACTGCGCTGCACATACGACCCGGCAACGCGCGGCGGCAACGCGCCCGATGGCCGCAAGGTCAAGGCCACCCTGCATTGGGCCTCCGCCGCGGCTTCCGTGAAAACCGAAATCCGGGTCTATGACCATCTGTTCGCCAAGCCCGATCCGGGCGCGGGCGGCGGCGATTTTGTCGACGACCTCAACCCCGCCTCCCTGACCGTGCTGACCGGCTGCATGGCCGAACCGGCCGTGCGCGACGCCGAACCGGGCATCCCCATCCAGTTCGAACGGCAGGGCTATTTCTGCGCCGACCCGGACTCGACCCCTGACCACCCGGTGTTCAACCGCACCGTCGGTTTGCGTGACGCCTGGGCCCGGGTACAAACCCAGGACCAGAAAAAAGGTGGCGGCCAGCAGAAGCAGAAAGAGAAGAAACAAAGGAATGGTGCGGACGGCGGGACTTGAACCCGCATGGTCTTGCGACCGACAGATTTTCTTACCTGCTACGGCTTTCGCCGCCGCCCCCTGATGGAAATCGGGGCGTTTGTGGTCTGGACTATCCCTTCGCCGTGTCGGGGGTCCGAATTCCCGCTTTAGGCGCTGCCCGTCTAGTCTCTACACCTTCCCAATCGCTTATCGCTATGCATCGGGCTTGGCTCGGGATTGCCATCAGCATGACCTGTTAAGGTTTCCCCGAATTTGAGCAGTTCTACTCCCGGCATTTCCGCCGGGGCACTCAATCGTTTAAGTCTGTTGTGTATACCAATTCCACCACGTCCGCAGTCGGTCAACCGACCGGCATCCTTGTAACATAACCCTCAGGCATCATCCAGCGACACCAGCCCGGGGGTCAGGCGTTCGCGGACATCGTCGGGCATGGGGGCCGATGTGCGGGCGATGGGGTCGAAGAAAACCTCGATGCATTCCTGGGTCGCGGTCAGCTTGCCCGTATCGGCGTTGAACATGCGCATGGAATGGGTCAGGCTTTTAGTGCCGATGCGGGAAAACCCGCCCTTGATCACCAGCAGATCGCCGGCCTTCATTTCGCTGACATAATCGATCTTGATCTGGGCCACGACCATGGACACGCCCCGCCCATGCAGTTCCGATTGGGGCACATTATTGACCGTCCACAGGTGAAATCCCGCATCGTCGAAATGATGGGCATACCAGCGCGCGTTCATGTGCCCGATATGATCGCAATTCCACGGGAACACCACGCCGCGAAACAATTCTTTCCACTCCGCCCCGTCTGCCATAGTTCTGTTGACCTTGTTTAAACACCCTGAAACGATGCAGTGTTGATCGGATATCACGCCCCGGCTGTCAAGGGTGGGCTGTCAAGGGTGTAACAAAATGGATTTCGGCATCAGTTTCGGCAATACGGCCGATCACTGGAAGGTCGCCAGGCGGGCCGAGGAACTGGGCTTCAGCCATGCCTGGTTTTCCGACACCCAGCTGGTCAATGCCGATCTGTTCGTCGCCATGGCGGCGGCGGCCATGGAGACCACGAAAATTCATCTCGGCAGCGCCGTGCTGATCCCGTCCAACCGGATCGCGCCGGTGACCGCCAACGCGCTGGCCTCCCTCAACAGCCTGGCGCCGGGGCGCATCCATCTGGGCGTGTCGACCGGCTTTACCGCGCGCCGCACCATGGGGCTGCCGGCCATCAAGCTGGCCGAGATGGAAGAACATATCCGCGTGGTGCAGGCGCTTCTTGGCGGTGAGACCACCGAATGGGATTACGAGGGCAAGCGCCGCAAGATCCGCTTTCTCAACCCGGATCTGGGCCAGATCAATATCCATGACCCGATCCCGTTGCATATTTCCGCCATGGGACCCAAAGGGCGGCGTCTGACGGCGCGGCTCGGCGCAAACTGGATGGACAGCGTGCCCAATCTGGCCCGGGGCATTGCCGATGTGACAGACATGCGGACCGCCTGGGGCGAGGCCGGCCATGATCCGGATGATTTCTATACCACCGCCATCACCGGCGGCTGCGTACTGGATGAGGGTGAGGCGTTCGACAGTCCGCGCGCCAAGGCCCAGGCCGGACCGGCGGCGGCCATCGTGCTGCATAATCTGGTCGAGGCCGAGATCTACGGATCAATCCGGCTGGAGCCGCCGCCGTTTCTGGCCCCGCTGATGGCGGAATACCGCAAGCTCTATCTGTCCTATACGCCGGAAGACGCGCGCTATCTGTCGGTCCATCGCGGCCATCTGCTGTTCCTGCGTCCCGATGAACAGCATCTGATTACGGCCGACCTGATCCGCGCCATGACCATCACCGGCACGAAAGAAGAACTCCGCGACTCCATCCGTGAGTTGGCCCGTGCCGGCTACAAGCAATTCTCCTGCCACATCCGCTACGGCCACGAAGACTCCATCGAACGCTGGGCGGATGTTATCGCCGGGGTGTGAGGTCAAGTAGCCGTCAGATTACGAAAGCCGAGGCCGCGGACCGTGGCGCTGAGCCACGGCTTCCGACGGCAAAATTTTGCGATGGATTGAAGCGGCGCGAATTTCATTTCACAATTTGCGGTGGGTTGACCGGCTTCCCCGTAACGACAGGCACCATGAATTTGCATGAGCCGGAGTCAAACTTCCCGGTCTTGGGGTTGCGTAGCGCCTCAATGTATCCCGGCACTTGATAAATGCGACCGTTTAATTCCTGCCTCACATACGTACCGATATAATGCTTACTGGCCAATGCCCATGCCGCGTCGTTATTTGCCGTGAAAATACCGATACTTTGGGGAGTGAGTTCGTCACCATCCATAAAGGGAAATAG
>CALGIA010000018.1 GCA_937916005.1 uncultured Rhodospirillaceae bacterium | reverse complement strand
GATCTGCCAACGGTCCACATTGCCGGTGAAGCCACCCGCCGCAACGAACATGGGCGGCGGTGGAATATCCAGCATCCAGCGCCCGACGGTCACCCGGTCGCCGTCGCGGGTGGTATCGACCCCGACCAGGCCTTCATTGGCGTCACCGGCGATGGTTTTTGTGTGCAGATAGCTCACATGTGTGAAATCCATCAAATTGTCGACCAGGAGCTGGTAATTGGCCTTCATGTGCAGACACCCCATCACGGGTGTCCAGTCGGGATGATCCAGCCACCAGACATCGGGGATTTCTGCTTCATCGGCCAGCGCCGGGTCGCCCATCCAGATCCACGCCACATTCCATTTTTCAATAACCGGATAGGATTTGACCGACGCGCCGGGCGGAATTCTGGACTGACCGGGAATTCGCACACAATCTCCGGCGCCATCGAATTCCAGCCCGTGATAACCGCACTGGATATTATCGCCGACCACAAGTCCCATGGAGAGCGGCAGGGCGCGATGGCAGCAGCGGTCCTCGATGGCGGCGAGACTGCCATCAGTGCGGCGGAAAAACACCACTGCCTCGTTCAGGATCGTGCGTGCAAAGGGAACCTCGGCGATCTCCGCCGCCCAACCGCCCGCGTACCAGTAATTCCTCAGAAACGCCATCGGGCCGATCCTTTAATGGGTCACCAGACCGCCGTCGACGACAATGGTCTGGCCGGTCATGAAATCGCTGTCGGCGGATGCCAGGAAAACAGCGGTCCCCACAAGATCATCCGGCAGTTCATCACGCTTGAAGGCGCGGGCCGTCATGCTCATGGCCACATTGGCCTGCAAATCATCGCGCCGCGCCTCGACCTGTTCGGACATGGTGAGACCCGGCGCGATTGAATTGACGCGAATGCCGTCATCGCCGAGTTCCCGCGCCATCGCCCGCGTCATGGCGTCCACCGCGCCCTTGCTTGACACATAGTGCAGCATCCAGGGCACGCCCATCTGAACGGTGGACGACGCGATGTTGACGATTTTGCCGTAGCCCTGTTTTTTCATCTCCGGCACCACCGCCTGACAACACAGGAACACGCCGCGCACATTGACGGCCATGAGCGCATCCCATTCATCCACATCGATCTCAAGAAAGCTGCGCCGTTCCAGGTGGGCGAACATGGCGGCGTTGGGCACCATGACATCGATCTTGCCATAGGTCTCGATCGTGGTTTTGACCATTTCCCGGACCTGTAGCTTGTCGGACACGTCCACAGTCAATCCGATCGCATCGCCGCCGGACTGCTTGATGGTGTTGACCACATTCGTGGAATCCAGAATATCGGCGATAACCACCTTGGCGCCCTCTTCGGCGAAGCGTCTGGCATAAGCCGCGCCGATCCCCTGCGCCGCGCCGGTGATGATCGCGACCCTGCCGTCGAGTTTGCCCATGATATTGCTCCCACATGTTTTCCCGTTGCTTCAGGATAGCGCAGGCGACGACGGAGTGCGATACTTGCCGGATGGTGGATAGAATTGGGAAATGCCAAAATGACTGAGGCCGTCTGCATTGATGAAACCAGGTGCCTGCTGGGAGAATCGCCCATCTGGTCGCCCGATGAACAGGCGCTGTACTGGGTCGATATCCAGAACGCCATGATTTACCGGCTGCATCCGGAAAGCGGTGAGCGGCGCAACTGGCCGGTCGAGACGGAAATCGGGTCCATTGGGCTGGGCCCTGCCGGAAAGCTGGTGTGCGGCCTGCGAATGGGGCTCGCCTGGTTCGATTTGCAAACCGGCGAAATTGAAATCATCGCCGACCCGGAAGGCGACAAGCAATGGAACACGATCCGGCTCAATGACGGCAAGGTCGACCGGGCCGGGCGCTACTGGTGCGGATCCATGGAAGACCCCGGCCACGGCCCCAAGGGCACGCTCTATCGCTTCGACGCAGACGGAAACTGGAAGGCGTTTCTCACGGGGATCAATGTGCCCAATGCAATCTGCTGGAGCCCGGACAGCAGCATCATGTATTTCGCCAACACCCACGAAGACCGGATCCGCGCCTATGATTTCGATCTTGATGCCGGCGAGATCAGCAATGAACGGACCTTCGTCGATGTCGGCAAGGAAACCGGCCATCCCGACGGCGCGACCGTCGATGCGGAAGGCTATGTCTGGAGCGCGCAGATTTTCGCCGGTCAGATCAGGCGCTATGCACCGGACGGAACCCTCGACCGGATCATAGAGATACCTACCTCCAGGGTGACATGCTGCGCGTTCGGAGGTCCCAGCCTGGACATTCTATATATCACCACGGCCTCCATGGGCATGGACCGCGACGCGCTGGCGGCCGACCCCATGGCCGGCAAGCTGTTCGCCATTGATGTGGGCGTTACCGGCATTGCGGAACCGGTCTTTGGCGGCTGATCACCGGACCGACTGGATCGCCGTTTCGCTGATCCTGTGTGCTGGAATCATCGGCGGATTTCAGCTCGGAAAAATGCCGGCTGTCCTGCCGCAGCTTCGGGAAAATCTCGGCCTCGGACTGGTCGCCGTTGGTTGGATCATTTCGAGCATTACGGCAATCGGCGTGGTTACCGGCATGCTGTGGGGCGCGATATCCGACCGGGCGGGACCACGACAGGTTCTGCTCGGTGGGCTGCTGTTGATTGCGATCGGCAATTTTGCCGGCGCCGCCGCCTGGAATGGCGGATCCATTCTGGCGACCCGCATCGTCGAAGGTATCGGGTATATCGCAATCGTGACATCGGCGCCGGCATTGTTGACCCAATATGCGGCGCTGCGGGACCGCAGCATCGTGTTCGGCATATGGTCGTTTTATTATCCGTTCGGAATGGCCGGCATGGTGGTCCTGTCCCCCTTCCTGCTATCGATCACCGATTGGCGGGGCGTCTGGCAGATCAACGGCGTCATCGCCCTGGCCATGGTGATGGCCGCTGCACGGTTCATTCGCCCGATCAAACCACAGAGTGGGAGTGGGAGTGGGAGTGGGAGTGGGAGTGGAAATGCGCCACGCCACGCGATCCTTTCCGGGATTTACCTGACCCTGTCCAACCCCGCCATATGGACCCTCGGCATCTGCTTTGCCGCCTATTCCCTGATCCACCTGTCGGTCATGGTGTTTCTGCCGACGTTCCTGATTGAACGGCGCGGCATTGCGCCCGATGAAGCGGCGATGCTGACCGCCCTGGCGATGTTGATGAACGCGCCGGGCTGTCTGCTGGGAGGATGGCTGATCCGGATCCGCATTCCCGCCTGGCAGGTGATTGCGGCGTCATATGTCGGCATGCTGATCTGCGCCCTGGGCATTTTTTCCGAAGCCCTGCCTGGGGAATTGCGCTATTTCCTCGCGATGGCGTTGCCTTTTTCCGGCGGCATGGTGCCGCCCGCCGTACTGGCCCGAACGCCGGTCCACGCCGTATCGCCCGCGCTTGTTGCGACCGCCATCGGATTGATTATTCAGATTGTCAGCATTGGACAACTGGTTGGCCCGCCGATCCTGGCGGCGCTGGTCACCCATGCGTCGTCCTGGCAATCGGCGACCTGGCTTACGGTCACGACCGCATTGATCGGGTTGATTGCGGCCTGGGTATTACGGTCCTTCGATATCCGCGCCGATCAAGCCAGATAGCGCGCGCCAATCCGGTATCCCTTGGTCTCGCCGTCCTTGTGGTAGGTCGCATGCAGGGTCGTCCGGTTATCGAGCACCGCAATTTCGCCCGTTCCCGCCGGTTCGGACCAGGGCTGTTCCAGAACAATCTTGCCAAGCAGCCCGGACATATCGGCCCCGTCGAACAGATCATAGCTGGGCCGCATGCCGCGTTCGTTTTCAGGCGCGCAGAGACCGCTTCGGACCAGTTCGAGCCATGCCACGATATTGGCCATAAACAGGGTCGAGGATGCCCGGGGCGGGCGTTGATCGGCGTCATCGGGATCACGGGTAAAGCAGGAATACTGGTTCGACGCCGTCGGGCCGCGATCCACATGGAACCTGAGATGGGGGAAAATATTCCGATGGAAACGCCCCCGAGCGTCTTGTGTCATGACGGCGTTGCGCAGGATCACCGGGCCGAATTGAGCGACCAGATCCCGGAATCCATCATCGAGCACCATGTCTTCATCATGCACCGGGATTTCGGCCATTGACTGGAAATTCACCACAAGACCGAATTTCGGCAGACCAAACGGAATATCCGCCCGGTTACAGGCCGCCGGCAATCCGTCCGGGATGATCCCACGAAAATGGTGATAAATTGCTTCGTTATATTTGGGAAACGCGATATGCGCCGTATAGGGAATTCCCCGCAAGGAACCCCCGATTTTATCACCGGGCCGGCATAGCAATTGTTCAAAATCCGCAATGCCCAGCCTGTCGCCTGATCGTAGGTCAGTCACTGGATTTCAAAACCTTCGCCGCGCCATATTGCAGTTTTTTCCCCTGACCTATAATCAAGCCTTCAAGGGACTGCGCGATCACATTTGCATCCGCCTGCAATTTGGGCAAAATCGACGGCGCTTCGGATTCCAGCACGGGTTCCAGGGAGAATGTTGTTTCAGGATTGTCGGGATCGGAAAACGTCACCACGACCTGCCACTTGTTGGTCAGTTTTCCGGCGAGTTCCATATCCTTCAAGCCATCCACCAACAGCCTGATATGAACCATGGACTCGCAGTAAAACCAGACGCGTGGCAATTTCCAGAGTTTGCCGCTTGTATTCAAATGCCCTTCGCACGACCAGCAGGGCTCGAATATACCAAGCCGGGTCATTTCGAAAACCAGCGGCACAATGCCCGTTTCAATGGGATAATTTTCAGGATCGCTGGTCAACGCATTCGGCGCTTCGGGACAATTCGGCGAACACATGCAATTGCATGCCGTCGACCCGCACGTTGGGCATTTGACCGTGCAGTCAAGCGTACAGACCCGTCCCCCCACGCCTTTCAGAAAGGCGGCGTCGGCTATTTCACCGGCGATTTGAGTACGCCGGTCATTGGTCTGATCGTGACGGCCAATACGGATTTTCTTACTCCCGTCCTAGACCTAAAAGATAGTCCGGGGGGATAAAGAATGGGTTAAATACGGCAATTCATGTGTAGGAGATGCATTAATAACGGCGGCTTACCGGCCTATTTTCCCGACAAACATGATCGACACGGCCGGCTTGTCTGACACGCCGCCGGATGCGATGTTGGGCGATCAACAATGGGAGACCGGATTCATGGCGGAAAAAACCCTGCGCCCGAGACGCAGCCTGTTATTCGTCCCCGGGCTGCGGCCCGACCGATTTGCCAAGGCGCTGGATGCGGGGGCCGATATCGTCTGCGTGGATATCGAAGACGCGGTCGCCCTGCCCCGCAAACAGGAAGCCCGCGACCTCACCCTGCCGCTGTTCGCCACGCCGGCTCCGGACCATGTGGAAACCATGGTGCGGATCAATCCCCTGTCCACCGGAGAAGGCCTGAAGGATATCCTTGCGCTCAAGGAATGCGAAACCCCGCCGGGGGCAATCATGATCGCCAAGCCCGGATCGGCCGCGGAAATCCGTCTGTATGACGAGCTTCTGTCCGGCAGATGCGCCCATATCCGCTTTCATGTGATTATTGAATCCACCGACGGCCTGGCCAATGTGGATGAGATCGCGCGGTCGTCGGACCGGATCGATTCCCTGCTGTTTGGCGCGGTCGATATGTCGGCCGATCTGCGGGCGGCCAAAAAATGGGAAACGCTACTTTATGCGCGGTCGCGGGTGGTTCACGCCGCCGCCCGTTACAATCATGATCTGCTCGATGTCCCCTGGCTTGATCTCAACGATCAGGACGGCTTGGCCGTGGAAGCGCGGGCCAGCAATGATCTAGGCTTTACGGGCAAGGCATCGATCCACCCCAAACAGATCCTGGTCATCAATGAAGTCTTTTCGCCCTCGGCGGAGGAAATAGCGCGGGCGCGCCGCATTGTCGCCGAGTTCGCCAGCAACGATACCGGCCTTCTCGTGGTCGATGGCGAATTGATCGAACGCCCCGTGCTGCGCACCATGCACCGTATCCTGGCCGTGGCCGATCAATTGGGTCTTTAGCGCCCCTTGAAGACCGCCTTGCGCTTTTCCATGAAGGCCCGCCGGCCTTCGATATAATCCTCGCTCGCCATGCAGCTATCGATCAGTTCCTGAATCCGCGCGGCGTCGCGATCGCCTGGATCTTTCGCCGTTTCGCGCAGGCTGAAATTGAGCGACCGAAGGGTCAGGGGCGCATTTTCCGCGATCTCCCCGGCCAGGTCGCGGACCGTTCTTTCCAGCGCGTCATCGGCCACGACCCGATTGACCAGCCCCATGGCCAGCGCCTCTTCGGCCGAAAACTGCCGGGCCGTATAGAGGATTTCGGCGGCGTTGGACCGCCCGACTATGGCGGCGAGGGATTTCACGCCCTCAAACCCGAATCCCAGCCCGAGCCGGGCGGCGGGAATGCCGAAGCGGGAGTCCCGGGTTGCGATCCTGATATCCGCGTTTAGCGCGGTGGCGAGCCCGCCGCCAAGGCAATAACCCCGGATCATCGCGATCAACGGCTTACCCAGTGACGCATAGGCCTCGCCGACGCGCCTGGACACCGCGCCGTAGTCGGCGATTTGTTCCGGCGTGGACCGCTTGGAATCGAACTCGGAAATATCGGCCCCGGACACGAACGCCTTGCCCCCCGCCCCCGTGATGACGACCACCCGCACCTCGGGATTTTGCGCAAACGAATTCAGAATTTCGGTTATCGCCAGCCGCATCTCGTGACTGACCGCATTGCGCTTTTCCGGCTGGTTATAGGTCATGGTCCCAACGCCGTTATCGATGGAGGCCAGCATTTTGTCCGTATTGAGATTCAGTCCGTCCATGGCGGAATTCCCCCGGTTTTTGATCGTGTTTCATTAAGGTAGGGAA
>CALGIA010000017.1 GCA_937916005.1 uncultured Rhodospirillaceae bacterium | reverse complement strand
AATAGAGAAAGAATTGAGTGTATTTTCAGTGAATATCATTTGACGTTTAGCAAAATTGGATTCGAAACTTTCCCCTTCGATTTGTAAATTTGCTATATTGAGCTCAATAACGAATACACAAAATATTGCTGTAATTTTAGGGAATGTGACGGGAAGTCGAAGATCATCGGTTGCGGTTGGGCGATTGCCCTGACCGCAAAAGAAGCTGGAGCTTCGAGTGGATCCGTTACGGCGTATGAAAGGTAGTCAAATGAAGAATCTCTTTCTTAAGCGCATGCTGATGGGCGGCGCAATTGTTTCGGCTGTTACCGGGATTTCGGTTTCCGCTATGGCGCAGACGGTGACCGAACCGGAACCGGTCAACATATCGACCACCGAGGACGGTTCGAAATTCTTCGATCCGAACCGCTTGATCGAGACCATGCTGCGGGACGATGCGGCGGAACTGGAAGAAACCCAGTCTGCGCTGGCGGACGACCTGGCGACCGCGGAATCGGATTTCAAAGATGCCGAGGCGGATCTTTTGCAGGTCCAAACCGATAACGCGACCGACCTGATGGAAATTTCCGACGCCGAAACTGCCGTCAAAAACGCGGACACGGCGTTAAAGGCGTTGCAGACGGATATCGAAACGAAAGATGGTGAGCTTACCGAGCTGAAATTGGATCCAGTTTCGAATGCCATCCAGATTGCCGCCCTTGAGGCGGACATCAAGGAACTGGAGCTGAAGGAAACGGAGGCGTCCGATTTGCTTTCGGATGCGAATACTACGCTGACCCAGGTCCAAACAGAGAATGCCGATGCCGTTCAGGCCCTAACCGAGGCCGAGACGGCGGTCACTGAGGCGGACACCAAACTCAAAGGCGTTCAGGGTGAAATTGATTCGGCACAGCAAAAATTCGATGCTGAAAAGACGGAGGTCGAAACCCTTGTCGAACAGCTCGAGCCTGAGCAGGTTTTTGCTCTCAACCGGTCTCTGAACAATGCGATCCATAACAAGTTCGGCGTTGATATTGATGCCGAGCACCTGCAACTGGTGCTGGATGGCGATTTCAACAAGCTGCAGATCAATTCACTGACCAAGGCGCTGGAATCGAAAGCGAAGTTCCTCTATCTCGCGGAAAAAACCGGGAACGACAAGTTCCTGGACAAGGCCGAGAGCAGCGAACAGAAGTTCATGGCCAAGATCGAACGGTTTGACGGCAAGTTCGCGAGTAAGGACGCTGCAGGCGATGCGGCAAAAAGCGCCGCCAAGGGGGCGGCTAAGGGAGCGGCCAAAGGCGCAGCCAAAACCGCAGCCAAATCTGCCGCAAAGACCGCTGCTAAAGGTGCCGCCAAGGGCGCAGCCAAATCTGCCGCTAAAAATGCAGCGAAAAGCGCTGCAAAAGCAGCGGTAAAACAGGCGGCTAAAAATAATGCCAAGAATGCGGCAAAGGGCAAGAAATCCTGATATTCGGCCCGACTCCCATGACAAACGCCCCGGCGACGTGCCCGCCGGGGCGTTTTCTTTGCAATGCGTAATAATTCTCGATGAACTCCACATAGTTGTTGTATGGTCGGCTCGATCTAAAAAATTAATTCGGCAACCGTTAGGGTATCGCGGGCCATTTAAGGGACGATCATAGTGTTGAAGTCTAAATCACGCATTCGCTATCTAGCGTCGACACTGCTGGTGGGCGTCTCGCTGTTGGCGACGGTCACGAACGGGGCGCATGCCGGTTATGGCGCTGGAAAGTCGTGGAACGTGTCCGGCTCGGCCGGGTTCCAGTATGACGACAACGTCACGACCGATGAAATCGACAGTACCTCGAATCTGTCCGACACAGCGGCCGTAATTGAAGCCTCCGGATCATACCGCCCCGACGCGGGGAAAGATTTCGGGCTCCAGCTTTCCTACGATTTTTCCCAATCCCTGTATCAAGATTTGTCCAGCTTCGATCTTCAATCCCACCTGTTTTCCGGGTCGGTTGAGAAGGAAATCAATGGCTTCGATGTCGGGCTGAATTACCTTTACGGCCGGACTTTTCTCGGCGGCGATGATTTTCTATCCTTGAACAGCATCACGCCGACGCTGGGCTACAGCGTCACCGACAGCTGGTATGTGAGCCTGCGCTATAATTATCAGAACAAGGATTTCATCAGCAGTTCCAATGACGGCCGGGATGCCGGTCTGAATTCGGGAACGATCGACAATTTTCTGTTCTTCATGGACAGCAAGGCATATCTGTCGTTCGGGTATCAGGCAGAGGACGAAAACACCGACAGCGATGAATTTGATTATTTCGGGCATATTTTTCATGTACGCCTCAAGCTGCCGGTCTCGGTCGGCGGACTGGAGGCTTTCAATCCGGTGCTCAACGCCGGGGTGAAATATTCGGACAAGGATTATTCCAGCGTCACCTCCAGCATCGGCGCAGAGCGGGAAGACGAGCGCACGACCCTCAATCTCGGCCTCGACGCCGATCTTTCCCGCCATGTCTTCGCTAAGTTCGATTACGAATATATCAATGCTCAGTCGAACCTGGCGTCATCCGATTTCACCGAAAACATCGTGACGATCTCGATCGGCGCAAGATTCTGAACGTTGGCACAGGTGGGCCGACCATCAACCAATTACATTGGAAACCAAACGCTTGGTGCAAATCCTCCGCATAGCCAGACTGCCGGAGTGACAAGCCACAACGGACGACATCGCGCAATGGTTGGTGTTGCCAGCAATTCCCGCATGTCCGGAAGTGGCACGAAACGGAAGTCCCGGCGATGCGGATCGACTTCTCCTTTACCCCCAACATCGGACATGCAGTGAATGGAATTCTGAAGAAAAATTGGAATCGTCCGCTTCACCCCCAGGAGCCGAGCTTGTGGGCGATCAGGTAGTGTGTTCTCGATAAGACGTGCAGCATATGTTTTGGCTGCCCAGCTAATCACAACAAATACTATAAACGCAGATTACTCGAGACTTCCATGGACGGTGGCGAAACGGAGACGCTTATGTATCTGAAAAGCAAATGCTGCGCGGTCGGTTGGGTCGGTCCTTGACGGAACAACCGGTTCAGGCCCCAACCAGTCCCGTCGGTCCCATCCGGCTGGTCAATCTGTGGTGGGTCGGGGCGGCGCTCCTGGTGATGGTGGCGGCCATCAAGAGCGATGATGCGTGGTTTCTCAACTTCGTGCACGTCTTCTGTGGGTTGTTATGGACCGGCGTGGATTTGTTCATGGGGTTCGTGGTCGGTCCGGTCCTGCGCAAGCTCGATTTTGAGACCCGCCGCGCCGTCATGGGCCGGTTGGTGCCGCGCACCCTGTTCATCATGACCACTCTGTCGATCATCACCGCCAACACGGGCTGGTTCCTGGCTGTCCAAGCCGGCTATCTGGATCTGGATTATCCGGACAAGTGGTGGGTGATCGCGGCGCTGATGATCACCACGATCCTCACCGTTCAAGGCGTCTGCTTGATTTTGCCGATCGAACTCAAAGCCTATTTCGAGATGCGCAAACGGGAGCCGGATATGCAGCGCTTCGACCGGCTGTTCAAATTCTTCTTCTACGTCGTCGCATCGCAGGGCGTGATGCAGGTGCTGATCATCGTGATCATGACCCGTTTCGCCACTGGCATCTGAACACTGCGACGATCTAAGCACTGCGCCAAAATATCACGGCCGTCTTGATCTAGGGTAGCCCAATTGATCAACAGGGTTCTGCAATCGTGACAAGGCAATTTGTGTTGCGTCGATCGGTTGAGGTGGCAGCACTTAACGGACATGGTAGCGACCGTAATTCATACCCGCTGTTACTCCGACACCGGACATTTCAAAGTTTCGCCCTGTGCAATCCCCTCCCAGTTGACTGATCCGCTGATCCGGTTCATCGTTCCCCAGATGACGGGCGAGAAACCGGGGATAGTTATCATCGGCGGCGGGATCGGGGGGTTGACGCTGGCGCTGGCGCTGCGGGCGCGCGGGCTGTCCTGCCGGGTTTTCGAAGCCGCGCCTGAATTCAGGCCGCTGGGGGTCGGCATCAACATGCTGCCCCACGCGATCCGCGAGCTGACCGCCCTGGGGCTTGAGCCGGAATTGAAGGCCCACGGGGTTGAGGCCCGCGAATTCGCCTATTTCAACCGGCACGGCCAGGCCATCTTCGCCGAGCCCTGCGGCCGGTTCGCCGGATACAAGCACCCGCATTTCTCGATCCACCGCGCCGATCTTCACAAGGTGCTGTTCGACGCCGCCCGAGACCGGCTGGGGCCCGATGCGGTGCGGCTCGACCATCGCTGCGCCGGAATTGAGCAGGATGCGGCCGGGGTCACCGTCCGCTTTGACAATGGGGCGACGGCAACCGGTTCCGTCGCCATCGCCGCCGACGGTTTCCATTCCGCCGTGCGGCGGCAGTTCCATCCATCGGAAGGTGCGCCGCAATTCGGCGGTATCAACATGTGGCGCGGCGTCACCCGGCGGAAACCTTTCCTGACCGGGGCCAGCGTCACCCGGATCGGCACGGTGGCGCGCGGCAAGATGGTGATCTATCCAATTCGCCAGTTCGACGACGGCACCCAGCTCATCAACTGGAACACCGAACAGCCGCGCGACGACCACAAGCTCAACAACTGGGCCACACCGGGGAGGATCGAGGATTTTATCGAGCCGTTCGCCGATTGGCGGTTTGACTGGCTCGACATTCCCCGGCTGATCGCCGGGGCGGAATTCATTCTGGAATATCCCATGGTCGACCGGGACCCCATCGACCGATGGACCTTCGACCGGGTCACCCTGATGGGCGACGCGGCGCACCCCATGTATCCGCGCGGCGGCAATGGCGGCGCCCAGGCCATTCTGGACGCGGAAGCGCTGGCCAGGCGGCTGGACCAATGTGACGACCCGATGGCGGCGCTGCTTGCCTATGAGGATGAACGGCGCGATGTGACGAGCGAGATCGTGCTGACCAACCGCGACCAGCCGCCGGATTACATCATCGAAACCGTGGATGCCCTGACCGGCGGTGAAAGGTTCAAGACCATCGAGGATGTCATCGACCCGGCGGAACTGGCGGCCATATCGGACCGCTACAAGAACATCGCGCGCTATAGTCTGGACATGGTGGGACGGTGACGCGGCGGTCGCTCGTCCGCCGTTAAGAAGCGGGTTTGAGCGTTGAGTGTGGGGTTATTGGGCCGCATA
>CALGIA010000016.1 GCA_937916005.1 uncultured Rhodospirillaceae bacterium | reverse complement strand
CATGGTCTGCCCCATCGTGACCGCCGACGAACTGCATCGGTGCTGGCCCGAAGCCGAATATCAGGTAATTCCAGACGCCGGCCACTCCGCCATGGACCCCGGCGTGCGCCGGGCGCTGATCCGCGCCACGGAGCGGTTCAAGGCGCGGCTGTAAAATATACGATAGCGGTTGCACCGCCCACGGTAATCCGCGATCATCAGACGACGGGGACGGGAAGAGGAAAATATCTTGAGACTGAACAGAATTGCGCTGACCGCCGTGTTGGTCGCCACCTGCGTTGTTGGCATGGCGCCTATGCCGGCGGCGGCCGAGGATGATCCGGATTTCCTGCGGCTCGCGGTCGGGCGCTACGACGTCAATGACGATATGGAAGCGATCGAATTCCGCGCCGAATACCAGTCGGATTACAAGCTTTGGATATTCAAGCCGTTCGCGGGCGTAATGGCGTCATCGGACGGAGCGGCTTATGGCTATGCCGGTATTTCGGCCGATTTCTATTTTGGCCGCAGGATTGTTTTGACGCCAAGCTTCGCGCCGGGCCTGTATCATAACGGCGAGGGCAAGGACCTCGGTTATCCAATTGAGTTCCGCTCCAGCATTGAACTGGCGTACCGTTTTGATAACCGCTCCCGGCTCGGCTTATCTCTGTACCATTTGTCGAATGCCAGCCTGTCGAATGATAACCAGGGAACCGAAATTCTTAGCCTGAGCTATGCCATTCCGCTCAATACGGGCTGGTGGAAATAGGCTTTACCCGGCGGCGCCGAATAACCGCTTGATCGACCGGACCAGCGCATTCCACAAAACGCGAAACGCCATGCCGCCGACCGCGACCGGCGCGGCCGGGGCAATCGCTCTTGCTTCCTTGGCCGTCGCGCCGGCTTCAGATGCCTCCGGAGAATCGCCCCCCTGGGAAACGATTTCCTCATGCAGCCGCTTGGCGAACTGCCCGATGATCTGGGACGACAAATCGGTGATCATGCCGACGCCCCGCCCATATTGCGCGACGGAACCGGAAAGCTGCAGATCCGTGTGAATATTGACGGTGGTCGCGCCGCCGTCGCTTTCGGCCAGGCCGAATGTGACATTGGCATTGGCGCCGCCGCGCCCGCGCGCATCCGCCCCTTGCGCCTTTACCTTGGCCGTGTAGTCCGCATCGTTCCGTTCGGTAAAGGTTACCTGGCCCTGAAAGGTCAGCGCCACCGGGCCGAGCCGCACCGATACCTTGCCCTTGTAATTGTCCTCGTCGATGACTTCCGTCAATTCCGCCCCCGGCAGGCATGGCGCAATGCGCTCAATGTCTTTCAGGATCGCCCATGTCTGCTCGACGGGCGCGGCAACATCGAATGAATTATCGAATTCCAATTTCTTCTCCTGAGTATTGGTCTATGCCGTCAACCTACGCGATGCGCCCTTAAGGGACCAGTCCGTCGAGCAGTTTCTTCAGCGCCCGGCGCTCGCGCGCCGGCGTAAACAGCTTTTCCCGCGCCCGGCATTGGCGTTTCAACTGGGCCAGGAATTTCGGCTCCGCCTCGATCCGGGTCAACGCGCGCGTCAGCCCCGCCGTGTCCTCGACCGGGTAATAGCCGGCATAGTCTTCGCCCAGCAATCCGATTGAGCCGGAAATATCCGACGCGATGACCGGCAGTCCGCCGGCCACGGCTTCCGAAATCACATTGGCGCCGCCTTCCATGACCGAAGACAGCACCATTGCCCGTGACTGGGCCATGAGGCGGCGTACCCGCCAGCGCGGGACCTCGTCCAGCCAGTGATAGCGCGGATTGATGCGCATTTCCGCGCGGGCGCGCGCCTCCCAATCCGCATTGTGGGCGCGGCCCAGATGCAGAACCCGGATGCGGGATTGTTCCGGTAAATCGCGCGCCGCATAGGCTGTGCGCAGGGAATCCTTTTCGTCACGCAAATGCCCCACCACGCAGACATCGAAATGACGGCGCGACGGTGTCACGCTTTTGGGCAGGGGTGACGCCGATTGATGGATGATGTGGAGCTTTTTCCCGAACCGTTTCGGAATGTCACGATGCACCAGATCATGCAGACAGACCAGCGCGTCGGCCAGTTCCATGGATCGTAAGGTCGCTGCCGGATGGCTGTGCTGGAAGCGGTAGATATCGGTTCCGGCGAGCAACACGGCCACCTTGCCATCCGGATGGGCCGCGCGAAACCTGGCGACCGAGTCGGCGCTGCGCCAGGCATGGACCGCCATCAGCAATTCGGCTTTTTCATCATGCCACTCCTCGCCGATCGTGACGTCATGGCCGAGTTGGCGCAGCAGCGTGGCCCAGCGCGACGCGGTTTTTCGGTTGCCTGATAATGATTGTTTTGGGGCCGGGGTGATTAGGCTAATCTTCATGGTGAATCACCGCAAACCGACTGTTAGACATGAGCATAGAAACCACCCAACCGCTTCCTGTTTCCGACCTGACGACCATGCTCCACGATGCCCATGACCGTACCCGCGCATTGGTCCAGGGCCTGGATGCCGATCAGCTTATGGGACCCAGGCTCGCCATCGTCAATCCGCTTTTGTGGGAAATCGGCCATGTCGGCTGGTTTCATGAACATTTCGTGCTGGCCGGGCTCGATCGGCAAGGCTCCTATATCGACGGCTCCGACATGCTCTATGATTCCATGAAAGTGGCTCATGACAGCCGTTGGGATCTGGATTTGCCCGATCTTGGCGCCACCCTTTCCTATATGGAACGGGTGCGTGACGCGCTGTGTGACCGGCTGTCGCGCAAGGGAAAGACCGCAAGCGTTCGAGACACCTATCACACCCTGCTGACCCTGTTTCATGAAGACATGCATGACGAGGCGTTTACCTGGTCGCGCCAGACCCTGTCTTATCCCACGCCGGATTTCGGCGAGCCTGCAGTGCGGGATGATGCGGGCCCCCTGCCGGGCGATGTGGAAATACCGGGCGGGTCCCATGTCATGGGGGCGGTCGGCGATGAACCGTTTATCTTCGATAATGAAAAATGGGGCCACCGGGTCGATATTGCGCCCTTTCGCATGGCGCGCGCGCCGGTGACCAACGCCGAATACGCGGATTTCGTCGCCGATGGCGGCTATGCCGAACGCCGCTTCTGGGATGATCAGGGCTGGCGCTGGCGTGAGATCGAAGGCGCCGAACATCCGGTCTACTGGCGGCGTGACGGGTCGGGCTGGCAGGGTCGCGAATTTCAGGACTGGATGAAGCTGCGCCCCCATGCGCCGGTGATCCATGTCTGTTGGCATGAAGCCCGGGCCTTTTGCCGATGGGCGGGGCGCAGGTTGCCGACCGAGGCCGAATGGGATTTCGCCGCGTCCCGCGCGCCGGGTGATCGGCCGGAAGACCGCCGCCGCTTCGCCTGGGGCGATGATCCGCCAACGCCGCAACGGGCAAATCTCGACGGGCGCGCCCTTGGGGTCATCGATGTGGCGGCCTTCCCGGCGGGCGATGCCGCCTTCGGGTGCCGTCAGATGATCGGCAATGTCTGGGAGTGGACCGAAAGTGATTTCACGCCTTTTCCGGGGTTTTCCGATGATCCGTACCGGGATTATTCGCGCCCGTGGTTTTACACCCACAAAACCGCGCGCGGCGGATCGTGGGCGACCCGTGATCGTCTGGTCTGGAATGGCTGGCGTAATTTCGCCATGGCGGGGCGGCAGGATCTGTTCTACGGCTTCAGAACCTGTGCGCTCTAAACCTGAAATCTTCTAAAGCGCCCGAACGATCTCTTCGGTCATTTTCTTGGCGTCGGCGAACAACATCATGGTGTTGTCGGCATAGAACAGGCTGTTGTCGACGCCGGCATATCCGGGTGACAGGGACCGCTTGATGAACAAGACGGTGGTTGCTTTTTCAACGTCGAGAATCGGCATGCCGTAGATCGGGCTTTGCGGGTCGGTCTTGGCCGCCGGGTTGGTCACGTCATTGGCGCCGATCACATAGACCACGTCGGCGGTGGCGAATTCGTTGTTGATCTCATCCAGCTCAAACACTTCATCATAGGGCACATTGGCTTCGGCCAGCAGCACATTCATGTGGCCCGGCATGCGCCCGGCCACGGGATGAATGGCGTATTTGACCTCGATCCCTATTTCCTTGAGCTTGTCGCCCATTTCCCGCAGCGCGTGCTGGGCCTGGGCGACCGCCATGCCGTATCCGGGCACCACGATCACCTTGGTTGCGTTGCGCATGATGAAGGCCGCGTCCTCGGCCGAGCCCGCCTTGACTGGCCTGTCGCTCGTAGTGGCCGCCGCTCCCGCGCCGTCCTCGGCCCCGAATCCGCCCAGGATCACGCTGATAAACGACCGGTTCATGCCCTTGCACATGACATAGGACAGGATCGCGCCCGATGATCCCACCAGCGCGCCGGTGACGATCAACAGCGTATTGCTCAGGGTGAAGCCGATACCGCAGGCGGCCCAGCCCGAATAGGAATTCAGCATGGAGATGACCACCGGCATGTCCGCGCCGCCGATGGGCAGGATGATCAGGAAGCCGAGCGCCAGGGACAGTGCGACGATCAGCCAAAAGGCCTCGTGGGATTCCGTCGTCACCATCCAGGCGCCAAGCCCGATGAGCGTCAGTCCCAGCACGGCATTCAACAGATGCTGGCCGGGGAAGACCAGCGGCGATCCGGAGACCAGCCCCTGAAGCTTGGCGAACGCCACGATGGACCCGGTAAAGGTGATGGCGCCGACAATCGTGCCGATCGACAACTCGATCAGGCTGGTGGTGAGAATATGGCCGGCCGCCCCGATGCCATAAGCCTCGGGCGCGAAAAAGGTGGCTGTGGCGACCGCGACGGCGGCAAGCCCGACCAGGCTGTGGAACGCGGCCACAAGCTGGGGCAGGGCGGTCATCTCGATTTTCAGTGCGATGACCGTGCCGATGGCGCCGCCGATCACGATACCGGCGGCGATCATTTCAAACGACACGATGCCCGGATTGGCCAGCGTGGTCCCGATTGCGATCGCCATGCCGGCGATGCCGATGGCGTTGCCGCGCCGGGCGGTTTCGGGGGAAGACAGGCCACGCAACGCCATGATGAAGCATATGGCGGCAATCAGGTACAAAAGACCCGTTAGATCGGACGACACCTGGACGCGCTCCCCGTCGATTATTTCTTTTTGCGGTACATCTGCAGCATGCGCTGGCTGACAATGAAACCGCCGAAGATATTGATGGACGCCAGCGTTACCGCAACAAAGCCCATGACCTTGGAAAAATTCATGTCCATCGGCCCGGCCGCGATCAGCGCGCCGACGATAATGACCGATGATATGGCGTTGGTTACGCTCATCAGCGGCGAATGCAGCGCCGGCGTGACGCTCCACACCACGTAATAGCCGACAAAGACCGCCAGCACGAACACGGTGAACAGAAAGATGAAGGGCTCATGGGCCGCTTCCGCGCCGCCCGTGACCGCCGCGATCATTTTTTCCGGGCTCATTGGCGTGCCTCACCGGCGGTATCTGCATCGTCTGATGGGCCGGGCAGTGTGCCTGAAGCCGCCCCGGACGAATCGGACGCGCCGTTGGCCGAATTGGCTCCGTTGCCGTTTGCGGCCAATGACGGGTGGACTGATTTGCCGTCGCGGGTCACGAGACTGCCCATAATGATTTCATCTTCCCAGTCGATCTTGATTGATTTGGTTTCGGAATCGACCAGCGGGGTCACGAAATTCAACAGGTTCCTGGCGTACATGGCGCTGGCGTCCTCGGCCAGACGGCTGGGCACGTTGGCGTGCCCGACGATATGGACACCGTGCCTGGTCACCACCTTGCCGAATTCGCTGAGGGGGCAATTGCCGCCCTGTTCAACGGCGAGATCGACGATAACCGACCCGGGCCGCATTTCCTTGACCATGTCTTCCGAAATCAGCACCGGCGCGGGTCTGCCGGGGATCAGCGCCGTGCAGATGGCGACATCCTGCTTTTTCATCGCCTCACGCAGGGCTTCCTCCTGTTTGCGCCGGTATTCTTCGCCCATTTCCTTCGCATATCCACCGGAAGTCTCGGCGCCTTCGGTGGCGGCGCTGTCGACTTCCAGGAATTTTGCGCCCAGGCTTTCGACCTGTTCCTTGACGGCGGGGCGTACGTCATAGCCAGTGACAATGGCGCCGAGCCGCCGCGCGGTCGCGATCGCCTGCAGGCCGGCCACGCCCGCCCCCAGCACGATAACCCGCGCAGGGCGTATGGTGCCCGCGGCCGTCATCATCATGGGAAAGGCGCGCCCGAATTCATGGGCGCCATCCAGCACCGCCTTATAGCCGGCGATATTTGATTGGGACGACAGCACGTCCATGGCCTGGGCCCGTGTGATGCGTGGCACCAATTCCATGGCGAAGGCGGTGATTCCGGCTTTTTCGTATGCCGCAATCTGGTCGCGATGCTGCAGCGCGCCCAAATGCCCGATCAGGATCGCGCCCTTTTTCATCAGGGCGATCTCATCGGGCCCGTCTTCGCTCGCGCAGATCGGGCGCTGAACCTTCAAGACAATATCCGCGTCGCCCAACGTTGCGGCCTCGTCGCCGGCAATTGCCGCGCCCGCGTCGGCAAATTCGTTGTCGGGGATCGATGCGCCGTCGCCCGCGCCGGTTTCCACCGTCACGTCGAAGCCCAGGCTCACATATTTTTTGACTGTATCCGGAGATACCGCGACACGGCGCTCATGCTCGCGCCGCTCCTTCGGTATGGCAATTTTCATAACGTCGCCGGTTTCCCGATCACTGATTAAAAAGCTGACCTGCAAATTAACAAGAACATGCCCTTTTGCGCGGGGTTTGCCAAGACACTAGCAAGTAATTTCAAAACAATTGTTTGTGGTAAGCGGTTCATTCCGTTATTTGCGGCCCTCACGACAGGATATCCCGCCAAATCAGCTTGATTTCCATTATCACGATCAGAAAAATGATGATTCGGTTAAATATTTTCGTGCTGAACAGATTAGTCATCCGCATGCCCAGCGGCAGGAAGAGGGCGGTCGGGATCAGGGCGAGCAATCCTTCGTAAAGCCGCGCTTCACTCATCAGCCCCGCACCCGATACCGCCAGTACATGGGTGCCCGATATGGCCAGGAACATGATCGAAACGCCGAACACGAACGTCTTGCTTTCCAGCTTGTAGGAATGAATCCAGGTCGCGATTACAGGCCCCGACATGCCGGTCGCGCCCTGGGAAATGCCGGCGCAGGTGGCAAGGACCGGTGACGCGTAGCGCGCGGTTTTTCCCTCAAGGCGAAAATTCGGGTTGAACGTCAAATTGACGAGATAAAGCCCGATCCAGATCGCCAGCATGTAGATCAGCGTGCGGTCATCCAGCGTCGCCAGAACATAGGTGCCCGAAAGCGTCCCGATGACCCCCATGACCAGCATGAACGGCAATCCCGGAATGGCGGTCACCAGCTTGCGGTACGACCAGACGAGCCAGATATTGCTGGCGGCGACAGGGATGGTCATGACGACGATGGCGTGTTCGACGCCCAGGAACCCCGCCATGATAGGGATGCCGATGAGCGGCAGGCCGATCCCGGTCGCGCCTTTTGCGAATGCGCCAAGACCAATGGCGACAAAGACGATTAAGAACGATTCGAAACTCATGCCAGTCTATCCGAGGAACTTCGAATGTTTTACCGGCATTGCCTCGCCGCGTCGTGGAAATAATGCGTCTACTCAGCCTAGCGCGGGGAGCAGGTCCGGAGCCGCTTCCCAGATTCGGTCGGACGGCGTCAGGTGCGGCAGGGCGACCATGGGAATTGACGGCAGAAAGCGCGCCAGGGTCCCGATGGTTTCGTCCAGCGGTACCGGGGCATCGGACGATTGGCTGACGATTATGGACAGCGGCGGGATGCCACGCGCGTTCATGGCTTCCCAGGCCGTCAGGCCATGGCTCAGCGCGCCCAGATAACTGCCGACGACCAGGATTGGCCTTATGTCCAGCGCGGCGATCCAGTCCGCGACGGTTTCGCTGTTGGTCAGGGGGACCAGAACGCCGCCCACGCCTTCGATCAGGACGGTTTCGTTACGGGCCGCCGCCGACTCGATCTGGTCGCGGCAAAATTCGCACAGGGCGGTGAAATCCAGCTGTCGCCCTTCGCGGGCCGCCGCCATGTCGGGGGAAATCGGCGCGGCAAACCGCCAGGGGGTGATCTGCGCGACCGCCTCGGGCATGGGTTCGCGACCCAGCGCCGACAGGAGAATTCCTGAATCCGAGGCGGCGGGATCGGCATCGTCATATCCGCTCAGGACCGGCTTCAGGATATGCACACCCTGCCCGGCATCCCGCAACTGATATGCCAGGGCGGCGGTGACCAGGGTTTTGCCGATCCCCGTTCCCGACCCGGTTATGAAATAAGCGGTCACGGTGCCGTCCGGAGCCCGAGCGAAGCGACCGCATTGGCCAGCCCGGCGATATCTTCGACCGTGTGATCGGCGGTAAAGGTAAAACGCAGCCGCGCCGTGCCGTCGGGAACCGTCGGCGGCCGGATGGCGGTCACCAGATAACCCTGGGCTTCCAATGCCGCGGATGCGGCAATGGCCGCATCCGGCGCGCCGACCAGGATGGGGACGATCGGGCTTTCGGCCAACCGCAACCCAAGCCGTTCCGTAAACAGACGGGCATGGGCCAGGGGACGGCGGACACGGTCGGGCTCCGCCTCGATGACCCTCAACGCCGCAATCGCGCTTGCAATGACCGACGGCGGCAGGCCGGTCGAATAGACCAGGCTGCGCGCCCGGCTGCGCATCAGGCCGATAACCGGCCGTGATGCGCAGACAAATCCGCCATACCCGCCCAATGCCTTGGACAGTGTTCCCATATGCAGATCGATTTTGGGCCGGGGATCGAACTCGAATTCTGATCCGCGCCCACCGCCCAGCACGCCGGTCCCATGCGCATCGTCGACCATAAGCCAGGCATCGTGTTCTTCGGCTATATTGGATAGGCGGGGCAACGGCGCGCGGTCGCCATCCATGGAAAAGACGCCCTCGGTGATGATCAAGCAATGCTGATGCCCGGCGCGGGCATGCCGCAGGATATTCCGGCAGTCTTCCGGATCATTATGGGCGAAGCGGCGGATTTCCGCCCGGCTGAGCCGCGCCCCCGCATGGATCGATGCATGGCAGAGTTCATCCATCACGATCAGGTCGTCAGTTCCGACCAGGCATGGCGCGGCCCCCGCATTGGTCAGGTAGCCTGAACCCAGGACAACCGCGTCGTCGGTGCCCTTGAGCTTTGCCAGCGCGGTTTCCAGGGTTCGGTAGAGCGGGTGATTGCCGGTAACCAGGCGGGATGCGCCCGATCCCGCGCCGTATTCTTCAATGGCCGCAATGGCTGCCCTTGTGACGACCGGGTGGTGGGTCAAATTGAGGTAATCATTACAGCAGAACGAGACCAGAATTTTGCCGTCGCGTTCCGCCCTCACCCCGTCCAGGCGACGGGTTTCTGCCGGCACGCGCAACAGGCCTTCATCCGAAAGCCGGCCGAGCCTCTGTTGCGCAAATTCATCAAGTGTCGACATGATATGAAGCTATTGATGCAATCGGTCCCGTGCAATCCATTTGCGCTTTGCCAATCAAGCTTTGCCAATTGAGCTTTGATAGGTGCGTCGGCGGGTTTAGGATGGCGTCATGCCCGATACAGCGATGAACAGCGGTGAAATCCGCCAAGACTGGACCCAGGATGAAGCGGAGGCTTTGTTCGCATTGCCGTTTGCCGATTTGATCTTTCTTGCCCAGTCGGTTCACCGGAGCTATTTCGATCCCAATAAAGTCCAGATTTCCACATTGCTGTCGGTGAAAACCGGCGGCTGTCCGGAAGACTGCGCCTATTGCCCGCAAAGCGCCCAGTTCGATACCGGCGTCGACGCCGGCAAGCTTATGCCGCTCGACGAAGTGCTGTCCGCCGCCCGGGATGCGCGCGACGCCGGCGCGGCGCGGTTTTGCATGGGCGCCGCGTGGCGGTCGCCCAAGGACCGGGATCTCGACGCCATCGTCGAAATGGTCCAGGGTGTCAAATCCCTCGGGTTGGAGACTTGCATGACCCTTGGCATGTTGACCGCGCCCCAGGCCGGCCGGCTCAAGGAATCGGGTCTCGATTACTACAATCACAATATCGACACCTCGCCGGAATTTTATGGCGAGATCATCTCAACCCGGGATTACGCCGACCGTCTGGAAACTCTTGGTCACGTGCGCGATGCGGGGATGAATGTGTGTTGCGGCGGCATTGTCGGCATGGGCGAAAGTCCCGCCGACCGGGCCGGCATGCTGGTCACGCTGGCGACATTGCCGACCCATCCGGAAAGCGTACCGATCAACATGCTGGTGCGCGCCGAGGGTACGCCCCTGGCCGACGCCCTGGCCGATACCGGGGCGTTCGATCCCATCGAATTCGTGCGCACCATTGCCGTGGCGCGCATCATGATGCCGGAATCCATGGTCCGGCTGTCGGCCGGGCGGATGGAAATGGATGACGCGGCCCAGGCGTTGTGCTTTCTGGCCGGGGCCAATTCCATCTTCCTCGGTGATCGCCTTCTGACCACCGACAACCCCGCGCCCGATACGGACCGGGCCTTGTTTGACCGGCTCGGAATCGCGCCCATGGATGCCGCCATCCAATCCGG
>CALGIA010000015.1 GCA_937916005.1 uncultured Rhodospirillaceae bacterium | reverse complement strand
GCATATACCGACAAAAGGGATGTCGTCATGAAACTCCGCTTCTCATCAGGCTCGCCCTTTGTCCGCAAGGTTTGGGTCGCCGCGCTTGAAACCGGTCTCGCCGATGGCATTGAACGTGTCATGGTCAGTCCGATCAACCCGGAGGACGTAAAATCATCTCCCAGTCCGCTTGGCAAAATTCCCTGTCTTGAGACGGATGATGGAATGGTTCTCTATGACTCCCCCGTCATCATGGATTATTTCAGCAGCCTGCTGGGTGGCAACAAGCTGATTCCGACCGAGGGCAAGGCTCGCTGGGACACCCTTCGGCGTCAGGCCCTTGGCGATGGCATGCTGGGAAGCACCGTCAATATTTTCATCGAAAAAATGCGCAAACCGGAACGCCAGTCGAAAGGCTGGATCGTCCATAACAAGGCCGCCGTGGACCGCGCCATCGATTCACTTGAATCCGAAGTCCCGGACATGACGGATGTTATCGATGCCGGGACCATAACCCTGGCGGTGGCGCTGGCCTTCTTCGATCAACATTTTCCTGATGTTTCGTGGCGCGCCGATCATCCGAAACTCGCCGCCTGGTCGGATGACTTCAATCAGCGTCCCTCAATGAAGACGACCGTGCTCGGAGACATGTAGCCCTCAACATGGATTCTCAGTTGTCCGAGACGCCGGGTTTCTCGCTGAGCAGTTCGAGATTTCTCTGTGTTCCCGGGTCGTCCGGGGCAAGTTCGAGGGCATGGCGCAGCTCTTTTTCAGCGTCTTCCCGAAAGCCGGATTCGGCCAGCGCCGCCGCCAGAATATTGCGGGCGTCCAGATCTTCCGGGTCGGAGGCGACGGCCCCGCGGGCCGAGATCAATGCATCGGCCTTGTTCCCCTGCGCCAGCAACACTGCGGCAAGATTGGCATGGGCCTGGGCATAGGCAGGATCGAGCCGGATCGCCTCACGGAATGACGCAACCGCATCATCCATGCGGTCGGTGTCGCGGTACACCGCCCCCAGGCTATTTTGAATTTCGGCAAGAGACGGATCGAGAGCAAGCGCCTGTTCGAGATGCCCCACTGCCTCGTCATAACGTCCGAGCATAACCAGGACAGTGCCCAGATTGCCGTGATACTTGGCGACCGCAGGATTGGAAGCAACAGCGCGATTATAATAGTCCACAGCCTGGTCGGCGCGGCCTTGCTGAAAGCACAGCATGCCCATCAGGTGAAGAGCCTCGCCGTTTTCTGAATCTTCGGCGAGGATCTGCGCATAAAGCGTTTCCGCGTCGTCAAAACGACCCTCAAGATGGGCAGCGACCGCAGCTTCTAATATGGATTCATCATTTGACATGGCCCCGTTATAAATCGATGGCGGGGCGGCGACAAGCTTGTCGATCAAATGCATCAATTTGTCGCGTTTAGCCGCAAATCCATGATCCGTTTCGATTTCAAGGTGTCTCCGGGCCGGTAAATATCGTCGCCCGAGACAATTTCCATAACCGGCGTAACGCCCACCGCCTGCTTGACGCGATCCGCCAGCCCCGCCGTCGTCGCTTCAGCGCCGGTCAGCGCGATGCGCAGAATCATCTGGTCCATGGAATGGCGATCCGCCGGATCGACCCGGTCAATCACTATTTGAAATTCCGCCACGGAGGGCTCGGCGGCGAGAATTTCGCTGATCAGATCGGGGTTGACCAACATGCCCCTGATCTTGACCAGGGAATCCGCCCGTCGCGGGATTTCGATCAAGCGGTCCGTATTGGCGCCGCAATGAGAACAGGTCTCGCGCGAGCGCCGGGTGATATCGCCGAGCGCATAGCGCAGCAGCAAGGTGCCCCGCCGCCGCAGATGGGTCAGCAAAATCAAGCCGGATTCGCCGTCCGGAACGGGCGCGTGGGTTTCCGGGTCGACGATTTCCACATAATACTGGTCGGGAACCGGGTTGTGATAACCGCTGCCCGGCGCACATTCGACCATTCCGCCCTGCAGCTCCGTCGCGCCATAGGAAATGCTGACGAAAGGATCCCGTGCGCCGATCGCTTCAAGCCGGGCGACGAGATCACGGCGCAACCCCTCAGGCGCCGCTTCCCCGGTTACCAGAACCAGACGCACCGGTGAAAAATCCGCGCCCAGCTCAGCGGCGCGCACCAGAACCCGCCGAATATAGCTCGTCACGCCCCATATAATGGTCGCCCGGCTACGCTGAACCGTCGCCACGACCTCATCCAGACCGCGGCCCCACTGAAAATGCGGCGACGGATTTCCGGGCAGCACGGTGACCATGGGCAGGTTCATCACGGCGGCGGCGTGGATCGCGCGGGTAAATCCGCCATGGGGCCACATGGTCAGCGGGAAAAGATTGGCAATGACGTCGTTTTCATCGACATTTCGTAGCGTCATCATGGCGTGCTGCAGAGTCAGGATATCGTAGAAATCCCAGGTCGTGGAATGGAACGGCGTGGGCTTGCCCGTGGTGCTCCCGGTGGTGTGCATCACATCCCAGGCCGCCTGCATTTCCGGCGCAAGCCCTTCCGTATTCAGCCGGAAATCATCGGGCGCAGACATGTAATCCTGCTTGGTGGTCACCGGCAGTTTGACGATATCGGCGAGAGAGCCGAAATCATCCCTCGTCAGCCCGCGTTCGGCCATGATACGTGCGCACCAGGGATGGCGTGTGATCGCGAGTTCCATGGTCTCGGCGAAATTCGCTTCCTGTGCGGCTTCGATCTCGGCATGGCTTTTAAACATTATATGATCGGACATGGCGTCAACCGTAGCAGATAGAACCGGCCCCATGATAGGCTCGCACGACGATGGAACAATCCCAATTGGGAGAGAAACAGATGGCCAATGATCTGAAACTGCCGGCGCTGGACCCGGAAACGACCGAATGGTTTGGACGTCAGGTTTATCCACCGCCCTATGATACCGCCATGACAGGGCGCGAACGCCGGATTATCGGCGATGTTCTGGGGCTGACACAGTTCGGAGTCAATATGGGCCGGCTTGCGCCGGGCGCCAATTCGTCGCTGCGCCATACGCACAGCGGCGAAGACGAATTCGTGCTGATCCTGACCGGTACGCCGACGCTGGTTACCGACGCGGGCGAACAACTGCTCGGCCCCGGCATAATGGCGGGGTTTCCAGCCAATTCAGGAGATGGCCACCGGCTGGAGAACCGTTCGGACGCACCGGCCACCTATCTCGAAGTGGGGACGCGGGCCGAAAAGGACGAGGTAATCTATCCGGATGCGGATCTTCGCCTGTTAAAATCAAACGGTGAACGAACGTTCGTTCACAGCGACGGCACACCTTATTGATCAGCTATTACGGGAGATCGACATGACCGCAACGGCAATCACACGCAAAGCCACCTGTATTTTATGCGCCCTGGCCCTGTGTGGCTTGACGCTGTCCGCGCCGATCCTGTTTTCCAAGCCGGCCTTTGCCGACCCGCCGCGATGGGCCCCGGCCCATGGCTATAAGGGGAAGCATAAAAACAAACGGAAACATTCACGGGACCGGGATCACTATCAGCCGTCTGAAACAACGGCGCACCTTCCCCGCATCACACTGGATCATTGCAACCGTGAACTCATCGGCGGCGCCATCGGCGGCGCGGCGGGCGGGTATATCGGTTCAACCATCGGCAAGGGCGACGCCAAACTTGCGGCCACGGCCATTGGCGCAATTATCGGCGCTTTGGTCGGCGGCAATATCGGCCGCGCCATGGATGAGATCGACCAAACCTGCGTCGGCCGTGTACTGGAAACCGCGCGCACCGGCCAGACGGTACGCTGGCGCAACCCGGATTCCGGCAGTCGGTATGAAGTCACGCCGGTCGCCACCAATACCAGTGACCCGAACCGCTATTGCCGCGACTACACGGCCCGCTCGACCATCGGCGGCAGAACCGAAACCACCCGGGGCATCGCCTGCCGCCAGCATGACGGGACGTGGAAGACCGTTAACTGACAGAGCTATTTTTTCAGATAGGTCCTGACCAGTTCTTCGGCGATCTGAACCGCGTTCAGCGCCGCGCCCTTGCGCAGATTATCGGCCACGACCCACATGCTGAGCCCAAAGGGAACGCTTGGATCGAGCCGGATCCGGCTGACATAAACCTGGTCATCGCCGGCGCATTCCACCGGCGTGACATACCCTTCATCGTGGCGGTGATCGATGACCGTGACCCCGTCCATGGCGCGCAGTAATTTACGCGCCTCGGCTTCCGACATGGAATTTTCAAATTCCACATTGATCGATTCGCCGTGGCCGATAAACACCGGAACCCGGACGCAGGTCGCCGCGACCTGAATTGAATCGCCGAGAATCTTCCTGGTCTCGACGACCATCTTCCATTCTTCCTTGGTCGAACCGTCATCCATGAAATCGTCGATATGGGGGATCACGTTGAAGGCGATCTGCTTGGTGAACTGTTCATGATCCTTGAGATCATTCACAAACACGCCGCGGGTCTGCTGGAACAGTTCATCCATCCCGGCCTTGCCTGCGCCGGACACGGACTGATAGGTCGACACCACTACGCGTTCGATGGTGGCCGCATCATGCAGCGGCTTTAGCGCCATGACCATCTGGATGGTCGAACAATTGGGATTGGCGATAATATTGCGCTTTTTGTAATCGGCGATGGCGGTGCCATTGACCTCGGGCACCACCAGCGGAATATCCGGATCCATGCGGAAATGGGACGTGTTGTCGATCACCACGCAGCCGGCGGCCGCGGCGCGCGGCGCATGTATTGCGGACACCTTGGCGCCGGGGGAAAACAAGGCGATATCGTATCCCTTGAAATCGAACCCTTCGAGGTTCTTAATCGACAGAATAGCGTCTTCGCCAAAGGACACTTCCTGCCCGATGGAACGCTGTGACGCCAGTGCGACGACCTCATCGGCGGGGAATTCCCGTTCCGCGAGAATTTGCAAAATTTCCCGGCCGACATTGCCTGTCGCGCCGACCACGGCAACCTTGTAACCCATCCTGATTTCCTATCCCGTCCCTAAGCCGCCAACTTGTCCAACTCGGCGAGCACCGCATCGCCCATCTGCCCGGTTGACGCCAGGGTTTTTCCGGGCTGCATGATATCACCGGTGCGCAGGCCCGAATCCAGCACGTTTTCAACGGCCTTATCCACCAGATCCGCGTCTTCCGCCATATCGAAGGAATAGCGCAGCATCATGGAATAGCTCAAAATCGTGGCCAGAGGGTTGGCCTTGCTCTGACCTGCGATGTCGGGCGCGGTGCCGTGTACGGGTTCATACATGGCGCGCCGCCGGCCGCTTTCATCCGCCGGCCCGAGCGAAGCCGAGGGCAGCATGCCGAGAGAGCCGGTCAACATCGACGCAACATCCGACAGCATATCGCCGAACAGATTATCGGTGACGATCACATCGAACTGCTTAGGATTGCGCACCAGCTGCATACCGCAATTGTCGGCCAGCATGTGGGACAATTCCACATCGCTGTATTCCGCCTGATGAAGCTCGGTGACCACTTCGCGCCACAGCAGCCCGCTTTCCATCACATTGGCCTTTTCGACTGAACACAGCCGGTTGTCGCGTTTGCGCGCAAGGTCGAAACCGACCCGAGCCACCCGTTCAATCTCGGATGTTGTGTAAACCTGGGTATTGACCCCCCGGCGCTGCCCATCGGGCAGGGTTTCGATGCCGCGCGGCTCGCCGAAATAAACCCCGCCGGTAAGTTCGCGCAAAATCATGATGTCGAGTCCGGCCACCAGTTCGGTCTTCAGGCTCGACGCCTCGGCGAGGGCATTGAATACCAGTGCCGGTCGTAAATTCGCGAACAGTTCCAGATCTTTCCGGAGCCGCAGCAATCCGGCTTCCGGACGGATATTGAAATCGATCCCATCCCATTTCGGACCGCCGACCGCGCCCAACAGCACCGCATCAACTGACATGGCGGTTTCCATGGTTTTGTCCGTGATCGGGACGCCATGGGTATCAATTGCGCAACCGCCAGCAAGGTCTTCACTAATATCGAAGCTGATATGGCGGCGTTTGTCGGCCCAGTCGATGACCCGGCGCACTTCGCCCATGACTTCGGGACCTATGCCGTCACCCGGCAGAATCAGCAGTTTCTTATTAGCGGCCATGATAAAATTTCCTCTTTTCGTCGCGTCTACCATAAACAGCGCAAGGGCGGGTCAAACCCCGCCCTCACCCAAGTTCGTTGGCGCGGTTTGTTTTACAGCCAGGGTTCGGCCAGGTCTCGTGCGCTTTCATAGGACGTAATTTTTTCGCCCTTCTGCTCGGTCAGCCCGATATCGTCGAGCCCGTTCAGCAGGCATTGTTTCTTGAAGGCGTCAATTTCGAATGAAATGGTCTCACCATCCGGCCGGGTAATCTGCTGGCTTTCCAGATCGACGGCGATGCGCGCATTGGCGCCCTTTTCCGCGTCATCCATCAGCTTGTCGATTTCTACCTGAGGCAGGGTGATCAGCAACACGCCGTTTTTGGAGCTGTTGTTGAAGAAAATATCGGCGAAACTCGGCGCAATCACGCAGCGGATGCCAAAATCCAACAGCGCCCACGGCGCATGTTCGCGCGATGACCCGCAGCCAAAATTTTCACCGGTGACCAGAAACTTCGCATCGCGATACGGCTCCTTGTTGAGCACGAAATCTGGCTTTTCCGAGCCATCCTCGTTATAGCGGACATCGTTGAACAGATTCTTGCCGAGACCGGTTTTCTTGATGGTCTTGAGGAACCGCGCCGGAATGATGCGATCGGTGTCGCAATTGATCATCGGCATGGGGGCGGCGACGCCGTCGAGCTTGTCGAATTTATCCATCTTTCGGCTCCCCTATATAAATTCCCGGACATCTGACAGATGCCCGTTGATCGCGGCGGCTGCGGCCATGGCGGGGCTGACCAGATGGGTCCGCCCGCCGGGGCCCTGGCGGCCCTCGAAATTACGATTCGATGTGGACGCCGACCGTTCGCCCGGCTGCAACATATCGCCGTTCATGCCGAGGCACATGGAACAACCGGGCTCGCGCCAGTCGAATCCGGCCTCAATGAAAATCTTGTCGAGCCCTTCTTCCTCGGCCTGTTCCTTGATCAGGCCGGACCCTGGCACGACCATCGCATAGACGCTATCCGCGACCTTGCGGCCCTTGGCGATCTGGGCGGCGGCGCGCATGTCTTCAATACGCGAATTTGTGCAGGACCCGATAAACACCTTGTCCACATGGATATCGGTCAGCCTGGTATTGGCTTCAAGCCCCATATATTTCAGCGCCCGTTCGTAGAGATCACGCCGGCCCTGATCCTGTTCCTTCTCAGGATCAGGAACGCTGCCCGAAATGGGCAGCACCATTTCCGGGTTGGTTCCCCAGGTGACCTGCGGCTCGATATCCGTGACATCCAACGTGACCTCGGTCTCATAGACCGCGCCTTCATCAGACGGCAGTTGCTTCCAAAGTTCGACGGCATGTTCCCACTGCCCGCCCTTGGGCGCCATGGGACGCCCCATCACGTAATCAAAGGTCTTTTGGTCGGGCGCCACCAGCCCGGCGCGGGCGCCGGCCTCGATCGTCATGTTGCAGACCGTCATGCGGCCTTCAATCGAAAGCGCCTCGATGGCCGGACCTGCAAATTCAATCACATGGCCAGTGCCGCCGGCGGTGCCGATCTTGCCGATGATGGCCAGGATCATGTCCTTGGCTGTCAGCCCGTCGGGCAGAATCCCATTGACCGTGATGCGCATGTTCTTCAATGGCTTCTGGATCAGCGTCTGAGTCGCGAGCACATGTTCAACCTCGGACGTTCCGATCCCAAAGGCCAATGCGCCAAGCGCGCCATGGGTCGAGGTATGGCTGTCGCCGCAGACCAGCGTACAGCCCGGCAGGGTAAAGCCCTGTTCCGGCCCGACCACATGAACGATGCCTTGGCGGATTTCGCGAAAATCAATAAAAGGCAGATCGAAATCCTTGGCATTTTTTTCCAGCAATTCGATCTGGATGCGGGATTCCTCATTTTCGATCGGCAGCGTACGGTCGGATGTGGGCACGTTGTGATCGGCGACCATCAGCGTTGATTGGGGCCGGCGAGGCTTGCGTCCACTTTCGCGAAGGCCGTCAAACGCCTGGGCGCTGGTAATTTCATGGATGATATGGCGATCAATATAGAGCAGGCAGGTCCCATCATCCTGCACATCAACCAGATGCTTTTCCCAGATTTTATCGAACAGCGTCTTAGGCCCCGACATACGCGGTCTCCTTCATCCCACTAATCCCAATGCCCGGCGCGACCCTGGAGTTCCCAGGGCCGGTTTTGCTAGGAATCGTCTTGTTTTTTCGATGCCGCGTGGCCCTTCACCGGGGGCAGGCCCTTGACCTTGCCGGCTTTACCGACAAAACGCCGGTCCACTTTTTCAGCGATACGGGCCTTTTTGCCGCGGAGATTGCGCAGATAATACAGCTTGGCGCGGCGAACGGCTCCGCGACGGACCACTTCGAGCTGGTCAATACGCGGGCCATAAAGCGGAAAGACACGCTCGACGCCTTCGCCGTAGGAAATCTTGCGAACCGTAAAGCAGGAATTGATCCCCTTATTGGTGCGCGCAATGACCAAGCCTTCATAAACCTGAATACGCTCTCGCGTTCCTTCGATCACCTTGTAGTGGACGCGCACCGTATCGCCCGGGGCGAAATCCGGCACGGGTTTGTCCGTCGTCAGCTTGGCGATCTGTTCTTTCTCAAGTTCATTGATCAGGCTCATGATCTTATTCCTTTACCGTTGCGCGTTCAGCGACATATCGCTGCCATAAATCGGGGCGTCGTTCCCGCGTGATCTTTTCCGCCTGGTCCTGGCGCCAGGCCTTTACCTTTTCGTGGTGCCCGCTCAATAGAATTTCGGGCACCGCCCGGTCGCGCCACATTTGCGGCCGGGTATATTGGGGATATTCCAGCAATCCCCGTTCAAAACTTTCCTCGGCCAGGGACTCATCCTGGCCCAACACGCCCGGCAGCAGCCGGACACATGCATCAAGCAGCGCAATTGCCGCCGGTTCGCCGCCGGACAGCACGAAATCGCCGAGGCTGACCTCATCAATTTCGAATTCGTCCACCACCCGGGCATCAATCCCTTCGAATCTGCCGCAGAGCAACGTCACCGAAGGACCGGAGGCGATTTCCCGCACACGCGCCTGGTCGAGGGCGCGCCCGCGCGGGCTCAGATAAATCACCACGCCTTCCGATTTCGACCCGGCCGATTTCGACCCGGCCGATTTCGACCCGGCCGATTCCGCCCCAGTCGACCCCAACTGGGCCTCGAGCGCATCCGCCACGATATCCGGGCGCATCACCATGCCGGGGCCACCCCCAAATGGGGCATCATCGACGGTGCCGTGTTTATCGCGCGCAAAGCCCCGAATGTCCACCGTTTCGAGGCTCCAAATCCCATCCTCAAGCGCCCGCCCGGCCAGCGAGCACCCCAAGGGTCCCGGAAACATTTCCGGAAAAATCGTCAGCACTGTCGCCCGCCATGGCGCGGATTCCGGCTGGGCAGAGGGCGCCGCCATCATGGCGCGTCTTCCCCAATATCTCCTGCCAACTCATCCGCCAAATCCTCGATCAGTCCGGCAGGCGGATCGATCACGAGCCGGCCCCCGGCAAGATCAACGACGGGCGTCGCGTCCCTGGTGAACGGCACCATCACAGAGGGCAACCCGTCATTCCGCGTGATTTCCAGCACATCGGTTTCACCCACGGTGCGAATTCCAATGACCTTGCCAAAGCCGGCGCCATCAACGAGTTCAACTGCAAGCCCGAGGAGGTCAGCATGGTAAAATTCGTCATCATCCGGGGACGGCAACGCGTCGCGCGCAACATAAAGCCGCGTGCCTTTCAACGCGTCGGCCGCATCGCGATTATTCACGCCGGAAATTTGCGCAAGCATCACGCCCTTTGCCTCGCCGATGATTTCAATCTCAAACACCCGTTTCCCGTCCTCGTCGCTCACCGGCCCATACGCCACCACATCGGCGGGCTCGGTGGTAAAGCTCCGAATTCTCACAGCGCCGCCGACCCCATGTGCGCCGGCAATCGCACCGAGACACACGCGATCGGAATGCGCGCCTTCAACCGCCATCGAAGAGGCGACTATTGAAGGACCCGCGCGTCCCTTGTTTTGTCCCGCGCGCGCCGTGGCCTTACTCCTTGGTCTCTTCTTCCGCGACAGCCTCTTCCGCCGGAGCTTCCTCAGCCGGGGCCTCTTCCGCAGCTACTTCTTCTACCGGAGCTTCCTCGACTGGGGCTTCTTCGGGCGGGGCTTCTTCGGGCGGGGCTTCTGCGGCGGCCTTGGCGGCTTCCGCAGCAGCCTCGGCTGCGTTTGCGGCTTCCTGCAGGCGTTCTTGCGCTTTGGCCTTCGGCAGGCTCTTCTTCGGACTTTGCCGCTGCGCCGGCATGGGAATCACTTCCGCATTGCCAAGGAAACCAGCCACCCGGTCGCTTGGCGTCGCGCCGTGGGAAAGCCAATGCTTGGCGCGCTCAATGTCGAGAACCACCCGGTCCGGGCTGTCCTTTTCCAACATGGGGTTATAGGTGCCGATGCGTTCGATGAACCGGCCATCACGGGGTTTGCGAGAGTCCGCAACAACGATCCTGTAATAGGGGCGTTTTTTGGCGCCGCCTCGAGACAGTCGAATTTTCAAAGCCATATTTTAGTACCCTCTCTAGAGAATGATATCGCCGCGCCACAATCAGCGAGGCGGCATTAATCCTTGCATCCCGCCGCGCATCAGTCCCTTTTTGCCCATCTTGTTCATGCGCTTCATCATGCGGGTCATTTCACTGAACTGTTTCATCAGGCGATTGACTTCCTGAACCGTGGTGCCCGAACCGGCCGCGATGCGCCGCTTGCGCGATGCCTTGATAACTTCCGGCCGCGATCTTTCGCCGGGCGTCATGGATGATATGATCGCTTCCTGCCGGGCGATGGCGCCATCATCGATATTCGCTGCAGCGATCTGTTTCTTGGCCTTGGCGACACCCGGCAACATCCCCATAACGCCGCTCATCCCGCCCATCTTGCGGAGCTGACGAAACTGGGACGCCATGTCGTCCATGTCGAACTTGCCCTTCTGGATCCTGGCGACAAGTTTTTCGGCTTCTGCTTCGTCGACTGTTTCCTGGGCCTTTTCCACCAGCCCGACCACGTCGCCCATGCCGAGAATACGGGACGCGATACGGTCCGGATGAAATTCCTCCAGCGCATCGATTTTTTCGCCGGTGCCCAGAAACTTGATGGGGCGTCCGGTCACGGCCTTCATGGACAACGCCGCGCCGCCGCGCGCATCGCCATCGATGCGGGTCAGGACAATGCCGGTGAGATTGAGACGCGCGTGGAAGGCTTCGGCCACGTTGACCGCATCCTGGCCGGTCATGGCGTCGGCCACCAGCAGGGTTTCCCTCGGGTGCACGGCATCGGAGACCACGGCCACCTCGGCCATCAGATCTTCATCAATGGCCAGCCGGCCCGCCGTGTCGAGAATGACCACGTCATAAGCCTGGAGCCGCCCGGTTTCCATCGCGCGGACGGCGATCATCTTCGGCGTCTGGAGCGGTATGATCGGCAGGGTATCAATGCCCGCCTGGGCGCCCAGCACGGCGAGCTGTTCCTGTGCCGCCGGGCGGCGCACATCAAGAGATGCGAGCAGAACTTTTTTCTTTTGCCGGTCCTTGAGTCGCAGCGCGAGCTTGGCAGCCGTCGTAGTCTTGCCCGAGCCCTGCAAACCCACCAGCATGATCGGCACGGGAGGGATCGCGGCGAGATCAAGGCCGACCGATTCCGGGCCGAGCGCCTCGACCAGGCAGTCATTGACGATCTTGACGACCATTTGCCCGGGCGTAACGCTTTTAAGAACTTCCTCGCCCAGCGCACGTTCCCGCACGCCATCGACGAAATCCTTGACCACGGGAAGCGCCACATCGGCCTCAAGCAGGGCAACGCGAATTTCGCGCAGCGCCGAGGTCACGTCGGCATCACTCAGCGCGCCGCGCTTCCTGAGCCGATCAAACACATCACCAAGACGATTGCTAAGACTGTCGAACATGTCCGCTTTCGGTTACTTAATCATATTGGGCATATTCCAGCGCAAATCGCGCCAGTGAGCGCAACGCGCGGACTGACGGACACCCTTGGGCGCAGGCGATGGAATCTGCCTTGGGTCGCGCGGAATTTAAGGATGTCGTGGCGCCAAGTCAAGGACCTGGACGGATCATGCGAGGAAAGCAGGAAAGTTAGGCGCGATCGCTTTCAATATGCTTCAGCACCGCCAGCAGGTCCTCGAAATTTCCAGCGAAATAAGTCCGGGGATCGCGCAATGCATCGGTGAGTTCTGAACGCTCCTTCAGGCTCAAGCTATTGAAATAATCCAATGATTCCGTGGCAACTTCATCCCTGCGGTCCTGAGTCTTCATAGCTTCGATCCTTGTATTTTCGGTTTTGCCGACATCCGCCCGGCATTCCGATATTGCCTTTTTTGATATCCTCAAAATCCAAAGCAGTCATTCACTACTTGATGAGGACACCGTGTCCATAAAAGCCTGTCGACAGGCTTGTTCAGACAGGCGATGCAAGAATCATGCCAAAAATATAAACGCATGAAATCAATTACTTAGAATGTTCGAAATCGAGAAC
>CALGIA010000014.1 GCA_937916005.1 uncultured Rhodospirillaceae bacterium | reverse complement strand
TGCTTGAGGCGGATGTGCCCTGGGTGCCGGGCCGGAATTGTCCGCCCGATGACGCCTATGTAGCCGCCGTGGGCCATGACCCCATCAAGCTGACGATCCCGACCTATGAATTCACGGCGGATATCCGCGTGTCCTCCGATCCGAAACTGGCCATTGAGGCGATTACGGAAGCCGCCCGCGGACTGCTCGGCGATGACGACCGGAAACGTATCGCGGAGCGCACCACCCGCCTGACCGCCGCGTCCAGCGCCTATGTGGCATCCATTGAGGCGGAAGCGAAAAGCCAGTCCGGAAGCGACCCGATCAGCCCGATCTGGGTCAGCTATCAGATCGGCCAGCTGGTCGACGACAACACCATCATTCTGGATGAAACCCTGCCGACTCCCCGGGCGCGCGAATTCATGCCCAATGCCCGGCCCGGCTCCTATTTCGCCAATCCCGGCTCCAGCGGCGGGTGGTCGCCGGGCGCGGCGCTCGGCGCGAAGCTGGCCGCGCCGGACAAGGATGTCATCGCGGTCACCGGCGACGGTTTCTATATGTTCGGCACACCCGCGCCGGCGCTCTGGGCCGCCGCCCACCATGGCGCGCCCTATATGATCGTGGTCTTCACCAACCGCAGCTACACCACCGGTACATCGCGCATCGCCGCCACATATGGCGAAGATGGATATGCCAAAAAGGCCGGCTTCCCCGGCGGTTATTTCGATCCGCCGATTGATTTCGCCAAGGAAGCCGAAGCCGCCGGCGCCTATGGCGAAACCGTGACCGACCCGGCCGAGGTGGGACCTGCGTTGCGACGTGGCCTGGAACAGACCCGCGCCGGCAAACCCGCCGTGATTTCCGTTTGGCTCCAACGGTTGGAGGCCGACGATTGATCGCGAACGAATAGCCCGGCGCGGTCTTGACCTTGCCGCGCCGGGTTCCATTTGACAGACAGCATCCGATGACCCCCCGATGATCCCGAGGCTTCGTTGCGTCGGGCAGTAGAGATGTAGTGCCGTATGAACGACCAGACCAAACCCGACGAAAAGCTTCAATCATTTGCTGCGCTGCGCCACCCCGGCGCGCGGGCCTATCTGCTGGGCGCGGCCCTGGCGATGATGGCCGATTCCATCGAACATGTGATCAGCTACTGGATGATTTTCCAGAAATTCGAATCCCCCGCCCTTGGGGGTTTTGCCGTCATTGCCCACTGGTTGCCGTTCCTGCTGTTTTCCTTTTGGGCCGGCGCGCTGGCCGATCGTTTCGATCCCAGACGCATGATCCAGCTTGGCATGCTTCTGTTCATCTTCGCCTCGCTCGGCTGGGGCGTCCTGTTCATGCTTGATACGCTGGAAATGTGGCATGCGGTGGTGCTGCTGATCATCCATGGCTTCGCCGGGGTGTTTTGGGCGCCGGCGGCCCAATTGCTGGTGCATGACATCGTCGGCCGCGAAAATCTTCAAAGCGCGGTGCGCATGATGGCCACGTCGCGCACGCTCGGTTTGTTGCTGGGCCCGGCATTGGGCGGCGGCATCATGCTTGCCATCGGTCCCGCCTATGGGCTGATGTTGAATGTGCTGATCTATCTGCCGCTCACCCTGTGGCTCTGGAAAGCGCCCTATGGACCCAAATTCCGCACCGGTCAGGTGGCGGCGAAACGGGCGGTGCGCGGGATAGCCGACATTATCTCGACCATTCGCGATGTTTCGAGCAATCACACGATCATGACCATGATTATACTGGCGGGCGGCGCATCGCTGTTCGTCGGCAACGCCCATCAGGCGCAAATGCCGGAATTCGCCCGCGATCTCGGCTATGGCGGCAACGGCGTGTATTACAGCTTGTTGCTGGCGGCCAATGCAGCCGGCGCGTTGCTGGCGGGGGTGGTGCTGGAAAGCCGGTCGCTTTTGCCGGCCCATCCCAGGTCGGCGTGTCTGTTGCTCATTCTCTGGTGCTGCACGGTGACCGGGTTCGCGGTTTCTTCCAGCTATGAGATCTCCCTGGGATTGCTCTTTTTCGCCGGGTTTCTTGATCTTTCCTATAACTCCATGGCGCAGACCCTGGTGCAACTCAACGCACCGGTCGACATCCGGGGCCGGGTCATCGGGCTTTACAATATGTCCAGTAACGGATTGCGCGCCTTCAGCGGCGTCACCATCGGCATCGGTGGCAGCATGATCGGCATTCACTGGTCGCTCGCCTTCAGCGCCGCGGCGTTGTTGGTGATGGCGCTGAGCCTGCTGGCGTTTATCCAATCCCGTGCGGCGGTCGCTGATTGACTTGACCTGCCTGGCGCGGGGGCCGACCATACGCTGCGAAATTTCGAAATCATCAGCGGATCCGATCCATGCCCATCGTCAATCGCATTGCCGAATTTCACGACGATCTCATCCAGTGGCGCCGCGATATTCACGCCCATCCGGAAACCGCGTTCGAGGAAATACGCACTTCGGACATCGTCGCCGAAAAACTCGCCGAATTCGGAATAGAAGTGCATCGCGGCCTTGCGGGAACGGGCGTCGTCGGCACCTTGACCGGCGACCGGGGCGACGGCCCATCGATCGGGCTGCGCGCCGATCTCGATGCGCTGGATATTCATGAAAAGAACCAGTTCGATCACAAATCCACCATTCCCGGCAAGATGCATGCCTGCGGCCATGACGGCCATACCATCATGCTGCTGGGGGCGGCGCGCTATCTGGCGGAAACCCGCAATTTCGCCGGCACGGTGACTTTCATCTTCCAGCCGGCGGAAGAAAATGAAGGCGGCGCCCGGGTGATGATCGAACAGGGATTGTTTGAAAAATTTCCGGTCGATGCCGTGTTCGGCATGCACAACATGCCGGGGCTCGGGCTGGGTGAAATGGCGGTCCGCGCCGGGCCGTTCATGGCCGCGTTCGATATCTTCGAAATCAATCTGACCGGTCGCGGCACCCATGCCGCCGCGCCCCATCTCGGCATTGACCCGGTGGTGGCTGCGGCACAGATCGTCACCGCGCTTCAGACCATCGCCAGCCGTGAGGTGGACCCGCAGGATTCGGTGGTCGTATCGGTGACCCAGATCCATGGCGGCGATACCTGGAACGTGATCCCCGAGGACGTAGTGATCCGGGGCACCGTGCGCGCCTTCCGGTCGGAAACCCAGGACCATGCCGAGGCGTCGATCCGACGCATCGTGGGCGGCGTGTGCCAGGCGGCCGGGGTGACCGCCGATATCGATTACCAGCGCCGCTATCCGCCGACCATCAACACGCCGGAAGAAGCCGATTTTACGGCCCGCGTGATGGAAGATGTGGTGGGCGCGGAAAACGTCTATCGGGACAAGCCGCCCAAGATGGCGTCGGAAGATTTCGCCTTCATGCTGAATGAAAAGCCGGGGGCCTATGTCTGGCTCGGCAATGGGCCGGGTGAAGGCGGTTGCCTGCTCCATAACCCGTCATATGATTTCAACGATGACGCCCTGCCCGTCGGCGCCAGCTACTGGGCGCGGCTGGTTGAAACCAGGCTCGCGGCGGGCTGACCGATTTTTCTTCTTAAAATCATCACCGAGGCGTGGCTGCGCCTGTCGCCCAATCTGCGCGGCGTCTTGTGGATCACGTTCGGCACGATCGTCTTTGCGGCGAACGATGTAATCATCAAGACCCTGGGCCGCAAGATTGATCCATTCGAGCTGGCGTTTTTCCGGTACGTCATCGGGCTGGTGATCATGTCCCCGATTTTTATCCGGGTCGGCGTTGCCGGGCTCAGGACCGAACGGCTTGGACTGCATGTCATGCGGCTCGTCATGGCGTGTACGGCCATGATCGGGGTGCTGGTGTCGGTCATCAATCTGCCGCTGGCCACCGCAACCTCGCTGTCGTTCTCGCGGATATTGTTCACCACCTTCGTGGCGGTATTGATCCTGAAGGAATTCGTCAGCGCCCGGCGCTGGACGGCGACCGCGATCGGATTTGTCGGCGTTGTCATCATGGTGCGGCCCAGCGCCGACGGCGTCGATACCATCGCGCTGATCGCGATTGCATCGGCCATGACCTTCGCCGTCGCCAATGTGCTGATCCGGGTGCTGTCGCGGACCGAACCGCCGATCCGCATCCTGTTTTATTATCATCTGGGCGGCAGTCTGGTGTTCGTCGGGCCCGCCATCTACATGTGGGTGACGCCGGTTGGCGTGGAATGGGCGCTGGTCGGGGCCATCGGGCTGTTGACCACCATCGGCATGGTCGCCTTCGTGCGCGGTTTCGCGGTCGGCGAGGCCAGCGTGATCGGGCCCATGGAATATACCCGGCTGATCTATGCCGCCGTGCTGGGGTTTCTGTTTTTTGCCGAAATCCCGGACCCTTACACTATTATGGGCGCGTTGATTATCGTCGGCGCCACGACCTTTATCGCGCGGGTCGAGGCGCGCGCTGCGGTGCAAACCTAAACCGGGTCCGGAATTCCGGCCTCTTTCAGGGCTTTTTTCTGACGCCGCGCCAGGGCGGCGGAATCGAAGCCCTCGATCAGCTCATGAAACATCCGGTACCAGTTGATCTCCGCCTTGAGATGCAGAAAGACCGATCCCAACCCGATGGCCGCCCGGTCCATGAGCACGAATTCACGGGGCGGGGTGACGCCGCCCAGCCGCCGGAGTTCCCGGTGGACCTTGCCGGCGACGCGCGCGCCATACATGCCGCCGTCTGTTTCCTGAATCGCCCGGGCGCGGTCTTCCAGCAGGGGCGCATAAACGAATTCCGCCCATATATTCAGGGTGTCGAGGATTTCGTTTGACAGATTCTCAAACCCCCAGGTCTCATAGGCATGAACCGCCAGCGCCCGGTCGCCACGCTCAAGGGAATGATACAGATCGATCACGCCCTGCACGAAGGATGGCTTGAACACCCGGATGGAACCGAAATCCAGCAGATTGATGGTGTCGTCGTCGCGGACCGAATAATTGCCCAGATGGGGGTCGCCGTGAATCACGCCATAGTCATAAAACGGCGCATACCAGGTGCGGAACATGTTGTGGGCGACCCGGTTGCGCTGTTCAACTGGCCCGTCGGTGACCTCCATCAGGGGCCGTCCGTCGAGCCACGTCATGGTCAGCAACCGCCTGGTGGAGAGGGCGGGAATCGGTTCCGGGATGTGGACACCCTGTTCCCCGGCGAGAATTTTTCCATAGAGCGCCATGTGGGCGGCTTCCAGCTCGTAATCCAGCTCTTCCCGCAGCCGTGCGGAAATCTCGGCGTGAATGTCTGAAGGGTCGACCGCGCGGTCATAGCGGTGATAGATCGCAAATATTAGCTTGAGTTGGCGCAGATCGGCCTCGACCGCTGACGCCATGTCGGGATATTGCAGCTTGCAGGCCAGATCGCGCCCGCCGTCCCCGACCGCCCGGTGGACCTGTCCCAACGATGCCGCCGCCGCCGCGTCACGCTCGAATTCCTCGAATTTGGAGCGCCAGTCCGGCCCCAGCTCGGCGGCCATGCGGTGGCGCACGAACAGCCAGCCCATGGGCGGCGCATTGGATTGCAGTTCGGCCAGCTGGTCCACATAGTTGGCGGGCAGCATGTCGGGCACCGTCGACATGATCTGGGCCACCTTCATCAGCGGACCCTTGAGGCCGCCCAGCGCGCGTTTGAGGTCTTCGGCATTCTTGTCGCTGTCGGCGGTGCGCCCCAGATAGCGTTCGCCGGCAAACCGCGCTGCCAGCCCGCCCACGGCGGTTCCCACGCGGGCATAGCGGCGCACCCGCCCGGTCAGCTTGTTTTTTTCGTCCGGTGGCGACACTATTCCATCGCTTCCAGCTCGTCGATCAGGCCCGACACGATGTCCAGCCCCTGGGACCAGAATGCGGGGTCCGACGCGTCGAGCCCGAACGGCGCCAGCAACTCCCGGTGCCGCAAAGTGCCGCCGGCGCGCAGCAGATCGAGATATTTTTCCACAAAGCCCCGTTCGGTATTCTGAAGATTGGCATTCTGATAGACCGCATAAAGCGAATTCACCAGGCAATCGCCGAAGGCATAGGCGTAGACATAAAACGGCGAATGGATGAAATGGGGGATATATGTCCAGTACCAGCGATATTCATCCTTGAACCGGATCGCCGGACCCAGGCTGTCGCCCTGGATCTCCATCCAGATGTCGCTAATCCGTTCCGCTGAAAGTTCGCCGTCGCGGCGTTCTTCATGGATTTTGCGTTCAAAACAATAGAATGCGATCTGGCGGACCACCGTGTTCAACATGTCCTCGACCTTGGACGCCAGCAACCCCTTGCGCCTTGCCGGGTCCGTCTCGGCGGCCAGCAGCGCCCGGAAGGTCAGCATTTCGCCAAACACGGAGGCGGTTTCGGCCAGGGTCAGCGGCGTGTGCGACATCAGCCCGCCCTGTGGTCCGGCCAGCACCTGATGAACCCCATGACCCAGCTCATGGGCCAGGGTCATCACGTCGCGCGGCCGGCCCTGATAGTTGAGCAGCAGATAAGGATGCGCCGACGGCACCGTGGGATGAGCGAAGGCGCCGCTGGCCTTGCCCTCGCGGGTCGGTGCGTCGATCCAGGGATTATCGAAGAAACGCTTTCCGATACCCGCCAGCTCTTCGGAAAATTCTCCATAGGCGCCGAGCACGGTATTTTGCGCCGCATCCCATGTGATGAGGATTTCGCCGGTCTCGGGCAGCGGCGCATTGCGGTCCCAGTAATCCAGCGCATCGACCCCGAACCATTTCGCCTTCAGCCCGTAATAGCGATGGGACAGTCGCGGATAAGACCCGATCACCGCATCGACCAGAGCGTCGACGACCTCATCCTCCACGTGGTTGGCCAGGTTGCGCGACGATTGGGGCGACGGGAAGTTGCGCCAGCGATCCTCGATCTCCTTGTCCTTGGCCAGGGTGTTGGTGATCAGGGAAAACACCCGCGAATTCCGGCCCAAAACCTCGCCGATGGCGGTCGCGGCGCGCCGCCTTGTCTCGCTATCCGGGTCCGACAGCAGATGAAGGATCTGCTCGCTGGTCAGGTTTTTATTGCCAAGCGGGAAACGCAAATCCGCCATGGTTTCATCAAACAGCCGGTTCCAGGCGGTCCGCCCGGCGACGTGCTTTTCGTGCAGCAGGCGTTCCATTTCCTCGTCCAGCTGATGGGCGCGCCGGGCGCGGGTATCGCGCAGCCACGGCGCGTAACGGGCGGTGTCGCTGGATTTGGACTTCTTGGCGATATTGCCGTCGTCGAGCTTGTTGATCTCCAAATCGAAGAACAGAATTTCCGCTGAAATCGTGGTGATCTTTTCCTGCATGGTCTGATAGAAGCGTCCGATATCCGGGTCGCTCACATTGCCCGCATAGGTCAAATGGGCATAGCTCATCACTCGGCCCATGGTCTCATTGATGGCTTCATATTCGGCAATCACCGCGCCGAAGGCCGCGCCATCAAGCTTGGCGAGCTTGTCCTTGTAGCGGGTGCGGAATGCCTTGGCTTCGGCCTCGATACGCTTTAGATCGGCGCCCAGCTCGTCGCTGTCTTGCGCCGGATAGAGGTCTGTCAAATCCCATTCGGGCAGGGTTCCGAGATCGGTCATGAAATTCTCCTTGTTGGGAGAGAATAGGGTTCGCCACGGCTACGTCAATCCAAGCGCCACACTAGGCAGGCATCGTAAGCTGCGTATAATGCGCCATGGGTTACGACAGCTGGCCAAATCTGGCGACAATGTTTTTCGAGCGCGCCGCGGAAATCGGCGAGCGTCCGTTCCTGTCCGCCAAGCGCGACGGCGACTGGCGGGCTGTTTCCGGCGTTGAGGCCGCGGGGCAGGCGGCCTCGCTGGCTGGCGCCTTGCGCGCCATGGGCATCGTCCCGGGGGACCGGGTCATGCTGGTGTCGGAAAACCGCCCCGAATGGGCGATCGCCGATCTGGGCATCATGGCCGCCGGCGCCATTACCGTGCCGGCCTATGTCACCAACCAGGTCAATGATCATCTGCATGTGATGACCGACAGCGGCGCGCGGGCCGTCATCGTGTCGTCCCCCGCGCTGGCCGAAACCGTGCGCAGGGCCATGCGGGACGCGCCCCATATGGAAACCATGGTCGTGATCGATGGGGATGCGGTTGACGATGCGCGGTCATGGCGGGAAATGCTGGCGGCGCATCCGGGATCGCTCGACGCGATAACCGCCGCCGCGCGGCGGATCGCGCGCAATGACACGGCCTGCATCATCTATACTTCCGGAACCGGCGGCGTTCCCAAGGGGGTGATGCTGAGCCACGGCGCCATCATCAGCAACTGCAAGGGCGCCCGGAACGTGCTGTCCGAACTGGGGCTGGATGACGAAAAATTCCTGTCTTTCCTGCCCCTGTCCCATTCCTACGAACATACCGCCGGGCTGATGTTTCCGATTTCGATCGGCGCCCAGATCTTCTATGCGGAAAGCGTCGATAAGCTCGCGGCCAATATGGAGGAAGTGTCACCGACCATTCTGACCTGTGTGCCGCGGCTCTATGAAAACATGCATGCGCGCATTCTGCGCGGCGTCACCGGGTCCGGCGGGCTCAAGGCGAAACTGTTCCACAAAACCGTGGAAATCGGCATCCGCAAATATCAAAACAATGGCCGGCTCGGGTTGGCGACGCGGCTTGTCGATGCGGTGCTGGAAAAGCTGGTGCGCGACAAGGTGCGGCAACGATTTGGCGGGCGGCTGAAGGCGATGGTTTCGGGCGGCGCGCCGCTTAATCTGGATATCGGACTGTTTTTTACCGCGCTGGGGCTTCGGCTGCTGCAAGGCTATGGCCAGACCGAATCCGCGCCGGTGATCAGCTGCAATCCGCCGACGCGAAACCGGATCGATACGGTCGGTCCACCCATGACCGATGTGGAAGTCCGCCTTGCCGACGACGGCGAAATTCTGGTGCGCGGCGAGTTGATGATGCAGGGGTACTGGGGCAATCAGCAGGCGACCGACGAGGTCATCCGCGACGGCTGGCTGCATACCGGAGATATCGGCGAATTCGACGACGATTCCTATATCCGCATCACCGATCGCAAGAAGGATATCATCGTCAATACGGGTGGCGATAATGTGTCGCCCCAACGAATCGAGGGAATTCTGACCCTTCAGCCCGAGATCGCCCAGGCCATGGTCTATGGCGACCGCAAGCCGCATCTGGTGGCGCTGATCGTGCCCGACCCGGACTTCGTGCGGGACTGGGCGGCGGAAAATGGAAAATCGGGCGATCTGGCCGCTCTGGTCGATGACAAGGATCTTTATGGCGCTATTCAGGCGGCCATTGACCGGGTCAACGGGTCCCTGTCGGTGATCGAAAGAATTCGGCGCATGCATGTGACGGCGGACCCGTTCACCATCGAGAACGAACTGATGACGCCGTCGCTGAAAATCCGCCGCCACAAGATCAATGAAATCCACGGCGCTGCGCTCGAAATACTTTATGGACATTAGAGATGGCTGTTCTGCCCGATCTCCTCGCGCCCGGGCTTGTCACCGTGTTTTGCGGGTCGGCGGCGGGTGCGGCGTCGGCGCGGCGCGGGCTCCCCTATGCCGGGCCCGGCAATAAATTCTGGCCCATGCTGCATGAAACAGGGCTGACGCCCCGGCTGTTCGCGCCGGAAGATTACCGCTTCCTTTTGGGTCTCGGGATCGGTCTGACCGATGTCAACAAGACACAATCGGGCGCCGATACGGATTTGACCCCCGAGGGGGACGATGTGGGCGCGGTCGTGGCCAAGATCGAAAAATATCAACCGAAACTACTGACCTTCACCGCCAAGCGGCCGGCCCAGGTGTTCATGAAAGCGGTGTTTGGACGGGGCAAAATCGATTATGGGCTTCAGCCCGAGCGGATCGGGGCCATGTCGATCATGATCCTGCCGTCGTCATCCGGGCTCGCCATCCGCTGGTGGGAGCCGAAATGGTGGCATGACGCGGCTGATCTGCACCGAGAGCTCAGGCGCGAACTCAGGCGGTAGGGGATTTGCGCGTCCACCGGTTTTCGGGGATCGCCAGACCAAGATTTCCCCGCATCGTCCGGCTTTCATATTCGGTGCGGAACAGGCCGCGCCGTTGCAGGATCGGGATCACCTGATCGACGAAATCGTCGAGCCCTTCGGGGTAGGTCAGCGCCATGATGTTGAAGCCGTCGGCCGCGCCGCCCTGAAACCATTCTTCCATGGAATTGGCGATCTCGTCCGCCGTGCCGCATAAAATGCGATGGCCGCGTACGCCGGTGATCTGCTGATAAAGCTGACGAATGGTCAGGTTTTCGCGCCGCGCCAGATCGATCACCACCTTCTGGCGGCCCTGCTGTTCTTCGCTGGGGGGGATTTCCGGCAACGGGCCGTCCAACGGGTAGGGGGAAAGATCCATGCCGAGAATACTGGACAGGCGGGTCAGGCCGAGTTCCGGGTGGATCAGTGAATTGATGCGGTCCAGTCGCTCTTCGGCCGCGCGCCGGGTTTCGCCGATCACCGGCAGCACTCCGGGCATGACGTTGATCTCGCCGGGCGTGCGCCCGAATGCTGCGGCGCGGGATTTTATGTCGCCGTAAAACGCGCGCGCTTCGTCGAGATCCTGCTGCACCGTGAAGATCACTTCGGCGGTTTCGGCGGCCAGCGCGCGGCCCTGTTCCGATTGTCCCGCCTGGACGATGATGGGCCGGCCCTGGGGCGACCTTTGGATCGTCAGCGGGCCGCGGACCGAAAAATACTTGCCTTTGTGATTCAGGCGGTGAAGCTTTTTCGGGTCGAAATATATGCCGCTTTCCCGGTCGTCGATGATCCCGTCGTCTTCCCAGCTATCCCACAGCCCCAGGACCACCTGGGCGAATTCGGCGGCTCTCTCATATCTGTGCGCATAATCCGGGTGGGCGTCGTGGCTGAAATTCGCGGCCTCCGCCGGCGCCGACGACGTCACCAGATTCCATCCCGCCCGGCCGCCGCTGATCTGATCCAGCGATGCGAACTGACGCGCCACGTGAAACGGGTCCAGATAGGTCGTCGTCGCGGTGCAGATCAATCCGATATGGTCCGTCACCATGGCGAGGGCCGACAAAAGCGTCAGGGGCTCAAGCCGCAGGGTCGACGTGGTGCGGCGGAGCTGTTCCAGATCGTCGCCGTAAAAAATCGCATTGGTGTCGGCGGTGAACAGGAAGTCGAAGCGTCCCCGTTCGCCGGTTTTTGCAATGTCCACAAAGTGCTGGATGTCCAGGGTGGTTCCGCTGCGCACACCCGGGTCGCGCCATGCCGCGACGTGATGGCCTTCGCCCATCATGAAAAGCCCCAACTTCATCATCCGCATCTCGGCAGGTCCCATAATTTTTTATTCCACTCAGGTTAGGCCATTTCACGCCCGCCCTCATATATAAATTGAACTCCATGGCTCGCAACTTGTAGGCTGGCCCCATGAAAATATGCATATACGGCGCCGGCGCGGTCGGTGGTCTGATGGGCGCGCGGCTTGCGCATATCGGGCATGATGTTTCCATGGTGGCCCGGGGGCCGCATCTCCGTGCCATGCGGCAAAACGGGCTGGTGCTGCACAGCAAGGGCGAGGAATTCCACGTCACGCCCGTTTGCACCGATGATCCCGCCGACCTGGGGCCCCAGGATTATGTGATTCTCACCATGAAGGCCCACACCCTGCCTGCGGCGGCGGGCGGCATCGCCTCCCTGATGGGGCCGGACACGGCCGTGCTGACCATTCAGAACGGGTTGCCCTGGTGGTATTTTCAAGGGATCGACGGCGCGAACAATAACCGCCGGCTCTTGAGCGTCGACCCGCAGGGCCTGGCGTGGGACGCCATACCGCCCGACCGCATCATCGGTGGCGTGATTGCCGCCGCCTGCAGCATTCCCGAACCCGGCGTGGTCCATCACGGGGCCGCGGGCGCGGTGCGTCTTGGCGAACCGGACGGATCGGATACGGAACGCTGCCGGAAACTCGGCGCGGCCCTGGCCGATTGCGGGTTGCAAGGCGTCCTCACCGACCGGATCCGGGACGCGCTCTGGTTCAAGCTGTGGGGCAATGTTTCGTTCAGCGCCATTGCTGTCCTGACGCGGGGAACCGTCGGCGGTCTGGCGGCCGATCCCGGCACCCAGGCGGTCGCCCGCGTGATCATGGAAGAAACCGAGGCGGTGGCCATGGCGCTGGGCTCGGGTTTCCCGTCGACCATTGATGAACGGGTCGAACAATCCCTGGCCATGGGTGGGCACAAGACTTCGATCCTGCAGGATATCGAAGCCGGACGTAACATGGAGATCGACGCCATGTTCGGGTCGGTGATCGAGGCCGCGCGGATCACAGATATCGCGACCCCGGTCACGGACATGATGTACGCGCTGACGCGATACGCTGCGATCCAGGCCGGTTGCTATCCCGACAATCCCGAATTCGCGGCGTTTCTGGATCTGTAGGGATTACCGGACCTGCAGCACCGCCTCGACCTCGATCGCCACGCCGAAGGGCATGCTGGCGACCCCGATAGCGGTGCGGGAATGACGGCCCGGTTCGCCGAACAGATCGATGAACAGTTCGGACGCGCCGTTCAGCGCCGCCGAGACGTCGGTGAAATCCGGGTCCACATTGATATAGCCTTTGATGCGGACAACTTCCTCGATCCGGTCCAAATCGCCATCCAGCGCCGCCCGCGCACAGCCCAACACGCATATGGCGCTGACCCGCGCCGCCTCCTGGCCCTGTTCCAGCGTAAATTCCCGCCCGACCTTGCCGATAAAGCTGATTTCCCCGTCGACCCGGGGCACCTGGCCCGAGATGAACAGCAGATTGCCGGATTGCTTGTAATTCAAGATTTTCGCCACCTTGGGCGCGCTTGGTTCGGGCAGTTCGATCCCCAGTTCCCTGAGCCGCGCATCAATGCGTCCAGCCATGGCGTTACTTCCCTTCAGATATTGGTTTCCGATTTTCATTTTGGCGCAACGGGCGCGGGTAATCCACATCGGATCGTAATTGCGGTATGATCGGGCCATGGCAAGCAGTAGAGAATTTGCAGATGAGGTAACCGGCCGTCTATTGCCCTTCGGCCCGGTGGTGACGAGAGGGATGTTCGGCGGATTCGGTGTCTTTCTCGACGGGGTCATGTTCGCGCTGATCGGTTTCGATAATCTGTATTTCAAGGCCGATGACGCGAACCAGGCCGATTATGAGGCCGAGGGAATGGAGCCGTTTTCCTATCAGGGCCGCAATCGTCCCATCAGCCTGTCTTACTGGCAGGTGCCCGGCCCGGTGTTTGAAGATTCCGAACAATTGTCCCAATGGGCCGAAAAAGCGCTGGATGCGGCCAGGCGGGCCAAATCGGCGAAAAATCCTCGTAAACCCCGGAAAAAGAACAAAAATCCGTGATTGCCCTTGCCCTAATCCGGCGACATGTTTAAATGCGGCGAATCAAAATTCGAGAGGCATCATGACCAGTAAGAAGACCAAAGCGGTCGGTTCCGACCTAGAGATTGCCCGTGAAGCGACGTTGAACCCGATTGTTGACGTCACGTCATCCCTGGGTATCCCGGAAGAAAGCGTTTTCCGCTATGGCCATTACAAGGCCAAAATCGATCTGGACTATGTAAACAGTCTTTCGGACCGGCCTGACGGCAAGCTGATCCTTGTCACCGGCATCACGCCGACAGCGGCCGGCGAAGGCAAGACCACCACCACGGTCGGGCTTGGCGACGCCCTGCAACGTATCGGCAAAAAATCGGCGATCTGTCTGCGCGAACCCAGCCTCGGGCCGTGTTTCGGCATGAAAGGCGGGGCCGCCGGGGGCGGGTATTCCCAGGTCGTGCCCATGGAAGATATCAATCTTCATTTCACCGGAGATTTCCACGCCATCGGTTCGGCTCATAATTTGCTGTCGGCGATGCTGGACAATCACATCTACTGGGGCAATGAGCTGGGTATCGACGCAAGGCGGATTTCGTGGCGTCGGGTGGTCGATCTCAACGACCGGTCGCTGCGCTCCATCGTTCAGTCCCTGGGCGGGGTGGCCAACGGTTTCCCGCGCGAAGATGGTTTCGACATCACGGTTGCGTCCGAGGTCATGGCGGTGTTTTGCCTGGCCGAAAGTCTGGAAGATCTCAAGGAGCGGCTCGGCGATATCGTGGTCGCTGAAACCCGTGACCGCAAACCGGTGACCGCGCGCGATCTCAATGCGTCGGGCGCGATGACCGTGCTGCTCAAGGAAGCGATCATGCCCAACATGGTGCAGACGCTGGAACACACCCCGGCCTTCGTGCATGGCGGACCCTTCGCCAACATCGCCCATGGCTGCAACTCGGTCATGGCGACCCGCACCGCGCTCAAGCTCTCCGAATACGTCGTGACCGAAGCAGGGTTTGGCTCGGATCTGGGCGCCGAGAAATTCTTCGATATCAAATGCCGCAAGGCCGGGCTTAGCCCCGATGCGGTCGTGATCGTGGCCACCGCGCGCGCGCTCAAGATGCATGGCGGCGTGGCCAAGGACCATCTCGGCACGGAAAACGTGGCGGCGCTGAAAGAAGGCGTGGTCAATCTGCTGCGTCATGTGGAAAATCTCCAGCAGTTCGGCGTTCCCGTTGTTGTCGGCCTTAACCGGTTTACCGGCGATACGGATGCCGAGGTCCAGGTCATCCTGAATGCCTGTGCCGCGGCGGGCGCTGAAGCCATTGAATGCACCCATTGGGCCGAAGGCGGCGCCGGCGCCGAAACGCTGGCCAAGGCGGTCGTCGCCCAGATCGACAGCGGCAAGGCGGACTACAAGCCGCTGTACCCCGAAGACATGAAGCTGTGGGAAAAGATCGAGACCATCGCCACCAAGATCTACCGGGCCGGTTCCGTGACCACCACCCCGGCGGTCAAAAACCAGTTGAAAGCATATGAGGATGCGGGATACGGCAAATTCCCCGTATGTATGGCCAAGACGCCGCTCAGCTTTTCAACCGACCCCACGGCCTATG
>CALGIA010000013.1 GCA_937916005.1 uncultured Rhodospirillaceae bacterium | reverse complement strand
TCATGCTGGCCCAACCGATTCCGTTGCGCACATCGATTTTTACGTTCTCGTATTTATAGTCCGCCATTTCACTTCCCTAATCCTTTTGCGTGTCTTGTTGCCTAAGACCTTAGCGCAGCGTACGGGAGAGTCAAATCAGGAAGCCTCTCCCATTCTCTATGTTTCAGACTCAAATTGCGGTTAAAGGCCACCCGCGTAATATCGCATCAGCGCCACGACCTCGGCTGAATCCCATTCGGCGACGCCCGCCAGGCGGCCGAGTTCGCGCCCCGACCGGTCGAATAATATGGTGGTCGGCAGCCCCTTGATACCAAGGGCGCGGGCCGCCTTGCCGCCCGGGTCGTGATAGGCCGGCAGTGCGGCGAGATTGTTTTTCGTGATAAATGGCGTTATGACCGCCCAACCCTTGCGGTCTTCCGACAGGGCGACGATCTGAAAATCCTTGCCGTCGAGTTTTTGGTGCAGGCGGACCAGGGTCGGCATTTCGTGGATACAGGGGCCGCACCAGGTGGCCCAGAAATTGACCAGCACCAGCCGGCCCCGAAAATCGCCGAGCCCGAGGGATTTCAGATTGCGGTCCTGGAAGCGGAATTCCGGCGTTGGCGCGGAAACGGCGACGGGCGTAAAATTCTTCATCCAGCCGGTAAGGGGCGGATTTGCGTGATCGCTTTCGTTTGATACATCATTTGATACAAAGGCGAGCGCAATCAATATAATCGCGACAAGACCGAAAAGACCGGAAGCGATCCTGACTTTCAGAGACATGTTACCTGTTCACCCGCGTTGGAATTTTTGACTGGAACGGCCGCAAGATCATGAGTGCGAAATCCGACAACAAGAGCAAGCCCGTTTCTGGAGGCGTTAATACCCAAGCCGGAGGCGCGAACGCCCAAGCCGGAGGCGTTAATACAATGTGGGGCGGGCGCTTCGATTCCGGTCCCGACGCCTTGATGGAGAGCATCAACGCGTCGATCGAATTTGACAAGCGCCTTTATGCCCAGGATATAAGGGGCTCCAAGGCCCATTGCGAAATGCTGGTCGCCCAGAAGATTATCGAGGCCGGCGACGGTGGGCTGATCCTGGATGGTCTCGACCGGATTCTGGCCGAAATCAATTCCGGCGACTTCGGATTCAAATCATCGCTGGAAGATATCCATTTGAATATCGAGGCGCGGCTGGCCGAACTGATCGGCGATGCCGCCGGGCGCCTGCACACGGCGCGTTCGCGCAACGACCAGGTGGCGACGGATTTGCGGCTCTGGCTGCGTGACGCCTGCGATGCCATGGATGCGGGCTTGCGCGCGTTGCAGGAAGCGTTGATCGACCGGGCCGACGAACACGCCGCCACGGTCATGCCCGGCTTCACCCATTTACAGGCCGCCCAGCCGGTGACCCTGGGTCACCATCTGCTGGCCTATGTGGAAATGTTCGGCCGCGACCGGGGGCGGTTTGCGGATGCCCGGGCGCGGATGAACGAGTCTCCGCTCGGCGTGGCCGCTCTTGCCGGCACATCGTTCCCGGTGGACCGTCACATGACGGCCTCTGCGCTCGGCTTCGACCGGCCGGCGGCGAACTCGCTGGATGCGGTGTCGGACCGGGATTTTGTTCTGGAATTTCTTGCCGCCGCCTCAATCGCGGCCATGCATCTGTCCCGCATGGGCGAGGAAATAGTGCTCTGGTGTTCGGCCCAGTTCGCCTTCGCGGCGCTGGGCGACGGGTTCACCACCGGCTCATCGATCATGCCGCAAAAGCGCAACCCGGATGCGGCCGAATTGCTGCGGGGTAAATCCGGCCGCATCATCGGCGCGCTGACCGGCCTGATGGTGGTCATGAAGGGCCTGCCGCTGGCCTATTCCAAGGACATGCAGGAAGACAAGGAACCGGTCTTCGATGCCGCCGATACGCTGGGGCTGTGCATCGCGGCGGCCACCGGCATGGTGCGCGATCTTCGCTTCGATGAAGCAAGGCTGCGGCAATCCATGGAAGACGGTTTCGTCACCGCGACCGATCTGGCCGACTGGCTGGTGCGCGCGCTGAACCTGCCGTTCCGCCGGGCCCATCATGTCACCGGCGAGTTGGTTGGGAAGGCCGAGGCCAGGGGCTGCGATCTGTCCGAACTTACGCTGGCCGAGATGCAGGCGGTTGAGCCCGGCATCCATGACGAGGTGTTCACCGTTCTGGGCGTCGATAATTCGGTCGCCAGCCGGACCAGCTTCGGCGGCACGGCGCCTGACAATGTCAAGCAGGCCGCCGCCGCGGCGCGGGAGCGTTTCCTATGAGTGTCAAATTCATGCGGATCGCCCTGGCGTTCCTGCTGGCGTTTGCCGTGGCCGCGCCGCTGGCTGCGTGCGGCAAAAAAGGCGATCTGGAAGAACCGAAGGGCGAAAAAATCCAGTTCCCTCGGGAAATGCCGCGATGAGCCATTTTACCTATCGCGACGGCGCGCTTTTCGCCGAGGATATCCCGCTTGCCCGGATTGCCGGGGAAGTCGGCACGCCGTTCTATTGCTATTCTACGGCGGCGTTGACGGAAAACTATCTCGCCTTCGCCGATGCGCTGGCGGATTTGAACGGGCTGGTCTGTTTTGCCCTGAAGGCCAATTCCAACCTGGCCGTGATCCGGACCCTCGCGCGGCTCGGCGCGGGGGCCGATGTGGTTTCGGAAGGGGAATTGCGCCAGGCCCTTGCGGCGGGCATTCCCGCCCATAAGGCGGTGTTTTCCGGCGTCGGGAAAACCCGTACAGAAATGGAATTCGCGCTGACCGCGGGGATCGGTCAGTTCAATGTGGAATCCGCGCCCGAGCTTGACGCCCTGTCGCACGTCGCGTCCGGCATGGGCAAGACGGCAATCGTCGCGCTGCGGGTCAATCCGGATGTGGACGCGCAAACCCATCACAAGATCGCCACCGGGCGCAGCGAGGACAAGTTCGGCATCGCCTATGAAGACAGCGCCGCACTCTATGCAAGGGGTGAGACATTGCCGGGCATCGACATGGCCGGGCTGGCGGTCCATATCGGATCCCAGCTCATCAGCCTCGGCCCGTTCCGCGCCGCGTTCCAGCGCGTCGCCGGGCTGGTGCGCGAATTGCGCAGTGCGGGACTGGGCGTGCGCCGACTTGATCTGGGCGGCGGGCTGGGCATTGTCTATGACAGCGAGGAACCACCCCACCCAACCGACTACGCCGCCATGGTGCGCGATGAAATGGCGGATCTGGACTGCGAACTGGTGTTCGAGCCGGGACGCCTGATCGCCGGCAATGCGGGTGTGCTGGTAACGCGGGTGATTTTCGTCAAGCACGGCGCGTCGAAGCGCTTTGTGATCGTCGATGCGGCGATGAACGATCTGTTGCGCCCGTCGCTCTATGACGCCCATCACGGCGTAGAACCGGTGATTGAGCCCGCGCCCGGGGCCGCTTTGTCCCGCGCCGACGTGGTCGGACCCATCTGTGAAACCGGCGATGTGCTGGCCGGAAGCCGGGATTTGCCGGCGCTGGAAGACGGCGATCTGCTGGTCCTGCGGTCGGCCGGGGCCTATGGCGCCGTCATGGCGTCGTCCTATAATACAAGGCCGCCGGCGCCGGAAATTCTGGTCAATGGCGATCAATATGATGTAATCCGCGCGCGGCAAAGTTATGATATACTGTTAGCCCGGGACCGGATGCCGGATTGGTTGAAAGAGACCCCGCGTGATGACCATCGAGACCCCGGATAAGGGCGTCGCCGAGACGTCGAAATCGACGCCGACGCCACCTTCACCGCCTCTGAATTTGGGCGCGCGGCTGTTTGGCGCGCGGCTTGCGCTGTTCTGGGAACAGCTCTGGCCGGCCCTGTTGCCGGCGTTGACCCTGGCCGGCGTTTTTCTCGCCCTGGCGCTGTTTGATATTCTGCCGCTGCTGCCGCGTTGGCTGCATGGGCTGGTGCTGGCCCTGACGGCGGGCGGTCTGGTCTGGCTGATGTGGCGCGGCCTTCGGCATGTTTCCATTGCGGGTCGTGCGGGCCTCACGGGCGCCGCGGGCATTGCGGCGGCGCGCCGCCGCATCGAACGGGACAGCGGCCTGGCCCATCGGCCCCTTCAGGCATTATCGGACCATATCTGCGCCGGGGGCGATGACGCCGACTCGGTCGCGCTCTGGCGGCTGCATCAGAGCCGCATGGCCCAGGCGGCGCGGCGTCTCCGGGTCGGGCTTCCCATGCCGGGCGCCGGGCGGGGCGACCCGTGGGCGCTGCGGGCGTTGCTGTTCGTGATCCTGGCCATTGGCGGGGTGGTCGGCGGGTCCGACACGGGGCAGCGGCTGCTGCGTGCGCTCAACCCGGACTTCAGCGGCTTTGCCATTGCGGGGCCCGGCAAGCTGGAAATCTGGATGACCCCGCCGGCCTATACGGGTCTTGCGCCGCTGTTCCCGGCCCAGGCCCAGCCCGCCAGTCCGGATGCGACGGGTCCAAAACCCGTGGTGACGGTCAAGGCCCCGGCCGGAAGCAATTTGACTGCCCTGGTCTTCGGTGGGCGAGGGGGAGCCGAGCTGGTTCTCGGCGACCGCCGCGTGGCGTTTGAGGCTGTCGATGGCGAAAATTTCAAGATAGAAGCGGGGCTGGAACAAAGCGGGCGGCTTGCCGTCATCCAGAATGGCGAAACCCTGGCGGAATGGAATTTGGAGCTGGTGGCCGACACGCCGCCTCATATCGAATTTTCGGCGCCGCCCGCGCCGGGCGCACGGGGTGCGCTGCGCATCGCCTTCCGCGCCGAGGATGATTACGGGCTGCGGAACGCGGTCGCCGAAATGCGCCGTACCTATGAAGGCGGCGCGGTGATCGGCAAGGAAGCATTCGAATTACCGCTCAACCTGCCCGGACCCCCCGAGTCCAATGTGCGCAAGGCGGATGAGTTTGATTTTCATGATCTGACGCCCCATCCCTGGGCCGGTTTGCCGGTGCAGATTCAACTGCGCGTGGGGGATGCGGCGGGGCATATCGCCCATGGCGACCCGGTCAAGCTGGTGCTGCCGGAACGGGTTTTCAATCATCCGGTGGCGCGCGCCGTCATCGAACAGCGCAAGCGGCTGACCACGGAACCGGAACGCCGCCGGTCGATCATTGAACGGCTGGCCATCATCGCCAGCCGGCCGGATCTTTTCGACCACCGGACCGTCACCTATCTGGCCCTGGCGTCGGCGGCGTCCCGGCTGGTGCATGAGCCGGGAGACACGGCGATCCCGCCGGTCCGGGATCTGCTGTGGGATACAGCGCTTGGGATCGAGGACGGAAGGCTTTCGGTGGCGGAGCGCGATTTGCGCCGGGCCCAGCAGGAATTGATGCGCGCCCTGTCGAAAAATGCGCCGAATGCGGAGCTGGAACGTCTCATGCGTCAGTTGGAGACGGCGCTGAACCGGTTTCTCAGTGAAATCGCGCGTCGGGCGGGCGATCCCAACGAGCAGGAAATGTCCCGGACGGATCCCAATACCCAGCTGCTCAGGACCACCGACATCCAGCGCATGTTGAAACAGATACGCGATTTGCTGCGGTCCGGCAATACCGATGCCGCGCGCGAAATGCTGGCCCAGCTTCGCAATCTGCTGGAAAATCTCCGCGCCGGCCGCCAGTCGGCCAATAGCGCCCAGTCACGCGCCGGCAAACAGATGATGCGCAAATTCCAGGAACTGATCCGCCGCCAGGGCGAACTTCTGAACCGGAGCTTCCGTCAATCCCGGCAACCGGACGGGGCCATCCGGCCCGGCGACATGAAGGGCGATGCCGCTTCCCAGCGGGCCTTGCGCGAATTGCTCAACCAGCTGCGCAAACAGCTCGGCAAAATGGGCATGAAGGACGGGGGCGGCAAGGACGGCAAGGGACCCGGCAAGGCCTTTGGCGAGGCCGGCAAGTTCATGGATGACGCCGCGGGAGCGCTCGACAGGGACGCGCCGGGCCAGGCCACCGGTCCGCAGGGCGATGCGCTCGATGCGCTGCAACGGGCCGGGCGCGGCATGATGCAACAGATGCGAAGCCGCTCCGCGCGCGGCTCGGGGCTCGGCATGCAGCCGCGCTTCAACCCGCTGCAACAGCGCCGCGACCCCCTGGGACGCTACATGCCGACCCCCGGTGGCATCGATTCCCGCGATCTGAAAATTCCCGACCAGGGCAGTGTGGAACGGGCGCAGAGAATTCTGGATGAGCTCAGAAAACGCGCCGGACAGGGCTTCCGGCCCCGTATCGAGCTGGATTATATCGATCGGCTGCTGCGCCGCTTCTAGGTGGCGGGCAGTCAAATTCGGTTGATCGGTCCCGCGCCCCCTTGACCCATCGCTCCCCCAACGCCAATTTGATGTTAACGTTGCCTTTAAAGAACAGGAGTTGCTGCATGGCTTTCTTGGATCGCCTGCGGGAAGACATCGACGCGATGCGTGAACGGGACCCGGCGGCCCGGTCCCGCATGGAGGTTGTGTTCTGCTATCCAGGGTTTCATGCATTGCTGTTCCACCGGCTCGCCCATGGCGCGTGGCGGCGCGGCTTTTATTTTATCGGCCGCCTTATTTCCCATATTGGCCGCATGTTGACCGGCATTGAAATCCATCCCGGCGCGACCATCGGGCGGCGCGTGTTCATCGACCATGGCATGGGATGCGTGATCGGTGAAACCGCCGAGGTGGGCGACGATGTGACGCTTTATCACGGCGTGACACTGGGCGGCGTGTCCCTGGAACAGGACAAGCGTCATCCCACATTGGAAAAAGGCGTCATTGTCGGCTCGGGCGCGCAGGTTCTGGGCCCCATCGTCATCGGCGAAGGCGCCCGCATCGGCGCCAACGCGGTGGTGATCCGCGATGTGCCCCCGGGCGTCACCATGGTGGGCATTCCGGCCAAACAGGTGATGGCGCGCGACCGCACCGGGGAAACCGGGTTCCGCGCCTATGGTACGGCGGACGGCGATGTGCCCGACCCCACGGGCAAGGCGCTCGACGGGGTGTTGGGCGAGCTGGAAAAAATGCGCAAGCGGCTGGAAGCGCTCGAGGCCGGCGAAACCGATGGTCCATCCTGTCCGGCGCCGGAAGCCCGCCCCGACCCGGCCGGCGACAAGCCGAGCTGACCCGATGGCTGACATGGCGGGACAAGCATCAACAGACATAAGCGACGGTTTCATCGGCGCGGTCGGCGACACGCCGCTGATCCGCCTGACCAAGGCATCCGAGGCGACCGGTTGCGAAATTCTCGGCAAGGCGGAATTCCTAAATCCTGGCGGATCGGTAAAAGACCGCGCCGCATTGTCCATGATCCTGGATGCGGAGGCGCGCGGCGTTCTCAAACCCGGCGGGGTGGTGGTCGAAGGCACCGCGGGCAATACGGGCATCGGCCTGGCGCTGGTCGGCAATGCGCGCGGCTACCGGACCGTGATCGTGATCCCCGAAACCCAGAGCCGGGAAAAAATGGACATGCTGCGCCTGTGCGGCGCGAAGCTCATGCCGGTCCCGGCCAAACCCTATCGCGACCCGGACAATTATGTCCGCATGTCGGAACGGGTCGCCGCCGACTGGGCCGAAAAAAGCCCGAACGGCGCCATCTGGGCCAATCAATGGGACAACCCGGCCAATTGGCGCGCCCATTATGAAACCACCGGACCGGAAATCTGGCGTCAGACCGGCGGCAGGGTGGATGGCTTCATCTGCGCCGTCGGCACCGGCGGCACCCTGGCCGGCACCGGAAAATACCTGAAAGAACAAAATCCAGATATCGCCATCGGGCTGGCCGATCCGGACGGGGCCGCCATGTATGACTATTTCAAAAACGGCGAATTGAAGTCGGAAGGCTCATCCATCACGGAAGGCATCGGCCAGGGCCGGGTCACCGATAACGTGGCCATGGCCCAGGTTGATGCCCCGTTCCGCATTTCGGACGCGGAAATGCTGCCCGTGATCTTCGATCTCCTGAAGCATGAGGGCCTGTGCCTCGGCGGCTCGTCCGGCGTCAACGTGGCCGGCGCCATCCGTCTGGCCCGCGAGCTGGGCCCCGGCCACACCATCGTCACCATTCTGGCCGACGGCGGCCAGCGCTACATGACCAGGCTGTTCAACCCGGCATTCCTGAAAGATAAGGGCCTGCCGACCCCGGACTGGCTGTAGGGGTGATTGCGGCGGCGGTACTTCGGTATCTGATGCGTTCCGACCCTGAAGGTCGCCACTTATCCTTTTCCAGATGTCTGCCGCCGGGGTCGTCCTCCTTTAGGTTTGTATAGGCGATAATCGGGGCAAAACCAAAAACCGGCTATCAGCGGCGATGCCTGCGATGTCCGCTCCTGGGAAAAAGCAGTAGTTTCCAAAATTTATTCAGCAATCGTTGCCCCGGATCTTCGATTTCGGGGGTAAAGTTGAAGTGATCTGCGCGGGTGCTGATATCCGGAAGGCGCCAAACTCAAACATTCAAATCACCTTGAATCGACTTAGTCGATGGTTGGAAACTCAGGATCGGTTCGGCGTCTCTGTGGGCGCTTCGCTGGGCTTTGAAAGAATATACCAGGCGCCCGCCAACATTACCCCGCCCGTGATCAACAGGACCGGTAATGGGATGGTTGTAAAGATGACAAGGTAAGAGATGCTTGCGGCCATTGATCCAATGGCCGCAATCTTGGCCGCGGCGGATATCACTCGAAATTTGTGCCAGCGTTGTATCGGTGGTCCGAATACGGAATGGTTATAAAGCCAATGCTGGAACCTGTCGGAACTCTTCGAAAATGCCCACAAAGCGATGATCATGAGGGGGGTCGTCGGCAGGATGGGTAAAAACGCGCCGACTAAACCGAGGCCGAAAAAGAACCAACCGATTCCTAAATAGGCCCAGCGTTTGTATCTTGAAATCCAAAATGGCGATGACATTTGATAGAAGCTGATTTTCCAAGGGAACCGTCGAGCGAGATTGTATGGGCGGCTGACGGACGAGTCCATCGGGGCTGGATGTCCGGAATCAGGGGTGAAGTAGGGGCGTTCGGAGTGCGGGGTCACCGGGGCGATGTCGATGGCGGCTGGCATTACGGGGCGCATGCGTTAAAGTAGCGCCATGGTGCAACTCTCCGTTCTCGACCTCGCCTATATCGGCGAAGGCTTCACCCCTTCCGACGCGCTGGCCAACGCGCTCGACTTGGCACAGCACGCCGAGGCCGCCGGGTTCGAACGCTTTTGGCTGGCCGAACATCACAACCTCGCCGGCATCGCCAGCGCCGCGACAGCCGTGTGCATCTGTCACGTCGCGGGCGGCACCAGGACGATCCGCGTCGGAGCCGGCGGCATCATGCTACCGAACCACTCACCGATGGTGATCGCCGAGCAGTTCGGTACACTGGCGACGCTGTTCCCCGGCCGCATCGACCTTGGTCTGGGCCGGGCGCCGGGTA
>CALGIA010000012.1 GCA_937916005.1 uncultured Rhodospirillaceae bacterium | reverse complement strand
ATCTCCACAAATGGGAAACCGGCAAAGTTTCAATCACCCTCGACCGGCTGAATCAGGTTGCCGATGCATTGGGCTGCACGATCATTGACCTGGTGGAGGGACTGGCCAAGGTCCCCGTGGTGGGCAAGGTCGGCGCAGGCTCCATCGTCCTTTCCATCGACGACTACCCTCTTGGGCAGGCCGAACAGCAAGTGCGTTGCCCAACCGGGCTTGATCCGCAACAAACTGTCGCGGTGGAGGTTGAGGGCGATTCCATGTTGCCGATTGAGGAAGGTTGGCTGCTGTTTTACACGCGCAATTATGAAGGTGTGCCGGTCGAATGCATCGGCAAGCTGTGCGTGGTGCAGTTGGCCGACGACGGACCGCGCTACGTCAAACGGCTGAAGCTGGGCCGCAAACCCGGCCTGTTCAATCTTTACAGCACCAATGCGCGTGAAATGGAAGATGTAGCCCTAGCTTGGGCCGCTCCGGTTCTGGATGCACGACCGCCCGACCCCGAAGAAGAACGGGACAAGCTGGAACGCGGAATAGCGGCAATCTGAACCCGGCATCGTCGTCGGTTCGGTTTTTGATCAAGCCTCGCCTGTTTCCTTCAGTTTAGTCGCCTTGGCCAGAAGCCGGTCTTTCTGCCGATCCTTGTCGATCACGAAACGAATATGCCGCGCCTTGCCTACCTGGTCGAGAGGATCGTGGACTTCAGCCTCGAACGTGATCCTGCGCCCATCCCTGTCGACCACTTTGGCGGTCACATCGACCCATGACCCCAGCAGCGATGCACCGAGATGATCGACTTCAATACGGGCGCCGACAGAATCTTCCCCATCGTCGAGATGCTCCAGCGTCAGGAGGCGGCAGGTCTCCTCGATATCGCGCGCCATCCAGGGTGTGCCGTAGACCCGCAATTCATCGCCCATAAAATCGATGGTCCGCTGACGATCAATTTCGTAGCGGCATTTTGTTTCCAACCCTTTTTGCAGACTGTCCTTCACCACCAAAGCCCTTCCTGATTATTCACCGCCATAAATCTTGCGAAGTTCGGTCTTGAGAATTTTACCCATCGCGCTTTTTGGCATTTCTTGGACAAATGCCATCCGCCGAGGAATTTTGTATCCGCCGATCCGTTCGCGGCAATGAGAGATGATTTGTTCTTCGGTCAGATCGGCGCCGGGCGCGGGAACAATGACCGCAAACAATGCCTCACCGTATTTTTCATCGGGCACACCGACGACGGCGGCCTCATTCACCCCAGGATGCTGATACAACGCCGCCTCAACCTCAGATGAATAGACATTTTCGCCCCCGGTTATGATCATGTCCTTTTTCCGGTCGAGCAAATACAGGTTGCCATTTTCATCGACCGAGCCGACGTCACCGGTGTGAAACCATCCATCGCGAAAGGCGCGTTTATTTTCTTCCGGTCGGTTCAAGTAGCCCTTTGCGACATTGGGTCCACGCACGATCACTTCTCCGGCCTCGCCAGTGGGAACTTCTTGATCGCCGTCATCGACAATACGCAGATCAATGCTTACCAATGGCTGGCCGGTCGACTTCAGAATTCCGTATTCACCCGTGTCCAGCGCTTCCCGGTGTTCCGCCGGATCCAGAGGAGTAAGAATTGGCGAGGTTTCCGTCAGGCCATAACCTTGCTGAATATCGACCCCCTGAAAGCGTTCCATGGCGCGCCGGATCCATTCGACCGCCATCGGCGATGAGCCATAAAACAACAGCCTGAAACTCGACAAATCGTATTTGTCAAAACTCTTATCCTGCAAGGTCATGATGATCATTGTCGGCGCCATCATGGCGACGGTTACCCCGAAATCCTGAATCGCCGACAATGCCTCGGCCGGGGTGAACTGCGCCAAAAATGAATGTGCTGCGCCACATTGGGTAAAGCATGTGCCCAGCAAATCGGCCGAATGAAACATCGGGGCAAGATGAAAATAAACATCATCCGACCGGATTCCCATGGGATGCATGACCTGCATGCCGTTGGAAAATACGTTTTTATGAGACAGGCGAACGCCCTTGCTGCGCCCTGTCGTCCCGCCTGTATAAAGCAGGATCGCGTCATCGTCTTCATTGCTGAGATGGCAATCAACGGGAGGCGTCGAGGCAAGAAGGGCTTCATATTGTGGCCATTCAACCTCCGTCCGCCCCGGGGCAACATACAAAATTCGATCGCGCCAAGGCGACAATTCTTCAGTCGCGGCCAGCCCGATCAAAGCATCTTCCACGATCAGCGTGGTGCAATTTGCATCTTCCAAAATGAACCGGATTTCAGGCGGCGCCAGACGATAATTTACCGGCACGGGTATGGCGCCCATCCAATAGCCGGCGTGGATCAACTCGGCGTGACGAAAACCATTGCGGCACAGGATTGCATAATGATCACCCTGTCGAATCCCCAGATCACGCAAAACGCCGGCAACCCGGGTAACCCGATCAAAAAATTCAGACCAGGTAAAATTGCCTTCCCGATCGATGATCGCGGGGCGCGCGCCGTAAAGCCGCTGCACCCGCTCAAGGGCGGAGACCATTGTCAGCATGACGTTCGATCCGTTCGCAGGGATGAAATAATTATCGAGGCCATTGTTAGCGCTTCAGCCAATGGAAGCAAGCCACGGCCTCAATAGAGAGAAAACTACGGGCCGGCACGCCGCTTTTCGGTTTCAGCCACATCAAGATCAAGCGTGTCTGGATCACAGACAACGCCGTAATCAGTTTCGGCTGATGTGACCGAAACATAGCCATGCCGCACATCCCGCAATACGTCTTCGACGGGCCGTTGGATTGCAGGGCCAAACCCGCCACCGCCGCCGGACCGCATGGCAAATGCATCGCCCGGTCCAAGACGCGCCGTAAGCATCTTGGCATTGGGTAAATCGTCTCTCCACTTGCCATCATGGCGCACGGAAATCGAATTTCCAGCCGCCGGACCGCCGCCTTCCAGGCCCCAAGGCGCGCAATGAACACGATCGATCTGTGTGTTGACGGTGATATTGCCTCTCGCCCGAACGACACTTTCGATCCCAAGCCCGCCGCGCTGACGTCCGGCGCCGCCGGAATCCTGCCGCAGACTATGGGACTCGACCAGGATCGGAAATTTGGCTTCAAGCTGTTCCACCGGCCCGTTATGGGTATCGCCGTCATTCAGGCAAACCGTTGCGCTGACGCCGTCTTCGCGCTGTTTTGCTCCCCAACCTCCGCCGGTCGGCCCGACGAAAGCGATAAAAAATTCGGACGTCGCGGGATTAATGCCGTTGAACATGGAAATCACGAGATCGGCATGATGGCCGGCAATAACCTGGTCTGGGATAGCAGTGGACAGCGCCTTGAAAGCCGTATCGACAATGGTCATGGGGAATGTCATCCACCAGCGCATGGGCGCGGGTTTTACCGCACTGACCACCCGCCCCATGGGGACAATGGTCTTGAGGTTCCGGAAGGATCCGTCATTGATGGGATAATCCGCCGGCGAGGTCAGACATTTAAACGCTACCTGAGCGCAGGCATGGCCCGTGGTCACGCCTGAGTTATAGAATCCGCGGACCTGCTTGCTGACATCGGTCAGATCCACCGTCATTTCATCACCGTGAACTTCAATCCGAACACGAATCGGTATCCGCTCACCGACATTTACGCCGTCGTCATCCATGTAGGATTCGGCTTCATAGACCCCGTCCGGAATGGCCACGGTTCGCGCGCGCGCGGCAGCCTCGGATTGGTCCATGATCGCTGCGATCGAAGCCAGGACATCCTGCCGTCCATAACGGCCGATCAACTCAAGAAACCGCCGTTCACCGGTCTTGATGGCAGTAATCTGGGCCCGCAGATCGCCCATCGCGCGGTCGGGCAGGCGAACATTCATCTGGATGATATCCAGTAGATCCTGATTCACCACGCCGGCGCGTTGGTATTTCAAAATTGGAATCTGGAGACCTTCGGAAAAAATATCCGTTGTCATGCCATTGAGAGTGCCGCCGATATCAGGCCAGTGGGCCATGCAGCAGGCGAAACCTATCAGGTCATCCTGATCAAATATCGGCAGGCTGAACGTCATGTGATTCAAATGGCTGCCGGTGATATAGGCGTCATTGGTCAGTAGAATATCACCGGGGTGGATGTTTTCCGGCCCGAAATGGGCGAGCTTGGCCTTTATGGTTTCCGCCATGCCCCGAATAAACATGGGAAGCCCCAAGCCGATGGAAACCGTCTCACCCTTTGCGGTAAACAGCCCGACCGTGAAATCCAGCGCCTCATAAATGATCATGGTGTACGCCGTGCGCATGAGGTTGGTTTTCATCTCCTCGGTCACGGCAAGAACGCCGTTGCGCACGATTTCCGTCACGACCGGATCAAGCCGTGCGGCGGCATCATTGGAATTGTCAGTCTCTGCCACGTCTGTCTTCCATTGTTTCAATCGGCTTTCGCCAAGTATTTGGGGTTTGATTCCCCGAGTTTGGACAGGGTGACATGTCGCAATAATCGAAGCACGATATCCTGATTCGGCTTGGACGATTCGAATTCACCAGCACGCAAACCCGCCGCGAAACGGCGGTTAAGATCCAGCAAGGAGGCATCGCCCGAAACATCGGCGCCCAGCAATTCGTCGAGCATAAATTGTTCCTCCATTTCCGCCGCGCCGCCATTTTTCAGTTCGCGCATGGCAATCGCCATTGCCGCTGCGATCATCAGCGCGCTGTATTTGTTTTCCGCCGGCAGCGCGGGAAGCAGTTCTTCCATCAGGCGCGTTCGGGCAATCTCGAGAAGTTCGGCGCTATTCGGTCTGTCTCGCATCACATCACCCCCGTCAGCACAAGAATTTCGTATTCGAGTTCGGCAAGGCGGCGCCCGACCAGCGCCAGATCCAGGCTTGGTTCCTTGCCCGACCGGTGGCGGGCGCATTGGTGCAGCGCGACCACCGCCCATCTCAAATGGGCCATGACTTCCCAATAGGGGATGACATTGCGATCAATTTTCCGGCCGGATTTCGCTTCATAAGCATCATAAAACACATCGCGATCGGCAATTCCACCGGCTTCAAAATCGCTGCCAAACCGCCAGCACTTGGCGCAAAACCACGCAATATCTTCATGAGGGTCGCTCCAACCGGCAAATTCCCAATCCAGAATTCCAGTCAGGGTTTCGCCGTCCACCATATAGTTTCCGGTTCGGAAATCATGATGGGCCAAAACAATCTCTGCCGTGATCGGCGCATTAAGCTCTAACCAGCGCAATCCCCATTCGAGAGCCGGGTGGGGTTCAGGCTCCGCATCAAGATAGGCGCGATATTTGACGATGGAATCCTGCGCGGGACCCTTCCGTGGCAAATCCAAAAAGACCAAATCGTCACGCGGCGGGGTGATGGTATGAATTACGGCAAGCTCCTCGCCAAGGCGCTGCATCAGCCTGTCATGAGGGGCATTGCGCACGATGCGAGAGCCAAGCGCTTCGCCCGCAATCCGCCGCATTATATAAAACGGTCGCCCGATTACGGATGAATTGTCACAATACCACAGGGGTTCAGGAACAGTAACGCCCGCTTGATGGGCTGCCGACAACATCGCGAACTGCTGATCAAGAGGACGGCTTTCGGGGACCGATGACAGCGCTTCGGTCCGCAAAACCAACGCGAGGGGGCCGGGCTCTCCCCCGCCAACCATATCAACGTCAAGTGCCCGGTTCTCCTGAATGGCGCCCCCAACCAGCAAATCATTACGGTCGATCCGCACATCTTCGGCGCCGGATTGGATCGCGATGAAACGCGCCAGCCTTTGATTTTCGTCAATTTCGATCAATCCCAGCTCCAGAAGTCAATGTCTTCATTCAACAGATAGCGCGCCAACACCATCTTATGAGTTTCCGACGCGCCATCCACCAACCGTGCCTGACGGGCGTAGCGATACATCCATTCCAGTGGCGTATCCTTGGAATAACCCCGCGCGCCGACCAACTGGATTGCCGTATCGATCGCCTTGTGAAGCGCATCGGCGACGACAATCTTGGCCATGGAAACTTCCTTGCGGGCAAAGTCGCCGCTGTCGAGCTTAGCCGCCGCTCGCATGGTCAATAGGCGCCCGATGTCGATCTGCATGGCAGCCTCGCCCAGCATCCACTGGACGCCTTCATGGTCGGCAAGTTTCAAGCCAAAGCTTTCCCGTTTGCCGATATAATCGAACGTTTCTTCCAGGGCGCGCTTGGCCATACCGGTCCAGCGCATGCAATGGGTCAGTCGCGCCGTGCCGAGGCGGATCTGGGTCGCCTTCAGCCCGTCGCCGACTTCCATCAGCCGGTTTTCATCCTTGATTTCCAGCCCGTCAAAATGGATTTCGCAATGTCCGCCATGTTCTTCCGGCCCCATGATCGGTATCCGACGGACAATTTCCCAACCCGGCTGATCGGCGTCGAACAGAAATGCCGTCAGCCCCTTGCGCGGATCGTTCGACGTCTTTGCCATCAGAATGAAATGCTGCGCCACGCCGGCGCCGGTGATAAACCACTTACGCCCATTGATGATCCAGCTATCGCCCTTGCGGGTCGCTGTAGTCTTCATGGCCGACGGGTCCGACCCGGACCCCGGCATGGGCTCGGTCATGACGAAGGATGACCGGACCTTGCCGTCGATGATGGGTTGCAGCCAGCGTTCCTTTTGAGCCTCGGTCGCGACCCGGTTCAACAGGATCATGTTGCCGTCATCGGGCGCAGCCGAATTGAAACATACCGGGCCAAAAATCGATCGTCCCATTTCCTCATAACACGCTGCCATCCCGACAATGGGCAGCCCCTGCCCGCCCCTGTCCTTGGGCATTTGCAGCGCCCAGAGCCCGGCCTGACGCGCCTTATCGCGCAACGGCGCGAGCACATCGTCCCGGATATTTTCATGCTCGTCCATATTGGCCCGGTCGGCTTCAATCGGGCGAATATATTCAGCCACGAATTCCCGCACCCGGAGGCGATAGTCTTCAATTTCCGGCGACAGGGTAAAATCCATAAAAACGCTCCCACATTCAGCTTGGTATTGAGGCCGTTTATAGCGTGCTCAGGGTCATGCCGCCATCGACGGTAATCACGCTACCGGTCATATAGGCGCCGGCGTTGGAACATAGAAGCAGGAGCGCCCCGTCGAGATCAGCGGGTTGTGCGAACCGGCGTTGGGGAACCCGTTTTTTCAAATGGTCGCCGGTCGGCCCGGCCAGCAGCTCCTTGTTAAGGTCGGTTTCCACATAACCCGGCGCAATCGCATTGACCCTAATTTTATAACGCGCGAGTTCCAGCGCGAGGGTGCGCGTCAGGTGAAGGAGCCCGGCCTTCGATGCCGCGTAGCTGTGCACGCGAGGCGTCGCGGTAACCCCGAGGATCGATGCGATGTTGACCATCTTGCCCCCGATTCCAGCCGCCATCATGTGTCGGGCCGTCTCACGCGCCATCATCCAAGCACCCTTGAGATTGGTGTCGAGCACCCGGTCCCAATCGTCGTCGCAGGTTTCCAGCAATGGCTTATCAACGGCAAGCCCGGCGTTGTTGATAAGGATCGAGACCGGCCCCAGCCCGTTGACAGCCCGATCGACGGCGGCGGCGGCACTTGCACTGTCGGTAACATCCAGTTCAATGGGCAAGGCAACGCCACCTGATGACCGGATTTCGTCCGCCAGTTCATCAAGCGGGTCGCGCCGCCTTGCACACACCGCGACCTTGGCCCCTGAAGCGGCAAGCAATTTTGCAAAATGGCGGCCGAGACCGGCCGACGCGCCGGTGACAATCGCCACCTCATTTTTTATGGAGAAATCTGCAGGCATCGCGTCCATCCGCCCTGATTAAATTATGTCGCGAAGTGCGTCGAGGGTCTCGTTGGGCCGTTCAATCAACATCATATGACCGCAGTTCTCCAGCACGATTGTTCGTGCGTCGGAAAAATTGGCGGCCAACTCACGCCCGCCCTTTTGCGGCGTCATGAGGTCACGGGACCCAAGAAGAACAAGCGTCGGGCAGGTAACCTTGCGCGCCATGGCCGGTGCGTCCACATAGGCTTCGCAAGCGGCCAGATCATTCCCCAGGACCCCATCGGGGATAGTTTCAAGAAGCCGCGCGCCGCTACCCGTCATCCAGACCCCGGGAACCCGGTTGCCGCCGACCTGTGACCTGGGGCTGAACCCCCAGGTCGTGATCAGATCAATAGCGAGATGATCATTGCGCCGCGCCGCGGCAAGCAATTCGGGATGAACTCCCATTTTGGCCGAAATCCCAAGCAGAGCGAGCGATTTGATTCTGTCGTCCTTGGCAGCCTTCGCGGCGGCGGCCAGCGCGACGAGCGAGCCCATGCTGTGTCCGACGATGGAAACCTCGCCAGGAGAAAGCGCTTCAATCACGCGCAAGACCCAGCCCGCCATCTCTTCTATGGTGGCAAGCGCCTTCCCACCGGAGCGGCCATGCCCCGGCAGATCAATCGCCAATGAGGATCGGCCATGATAGGCGAAGTACCGCGCGGGCATCTGCCAGACGGAATGATCATTGCCGGCGCCATGAACGAACAGGATTGTCGGCAGCGAGGGATCGAATTCGCGCCCGCCGGTGCTGGCAAAAACACTGTGATCGTCCAGATCAAACTGCAAAACCGGTCACTCCGCCTGCCGGGGCGTCGCAGACCGGACCGCGCCGCGAAGCGCCTGATCAAGGTCGTCGATCAGATCATCGGAATCTTCAAGACCGACGGAAAGACGCACCAACCCTTCACTGATGCCGGCCGCCGCCAAAGCGGCGCCATCCATCTGTTGATGGGTGGTGCTGGCCGGATGAATCACCAGGGATTTCGCATCGCCCACATTGGCTAGATGGGAAAACAGCTTCAGACGTTCGATGAAAGCACGCCCGGCCTCGCGACCGCCCTTAATTTCGAAACTGAAGACCGCGCCGCAGCCCTTCGGCAGCATATCGCGCGCCAGATCGTGGTCCGGATGAACGGCAAGTTCCGGATAGCTGACCCCGATGACGGAGTCATGACTGTCCAGATAGGCGACGATGCGCCGGGTATTTTCGACGTGGCGGGCCATGCGAACCGACAGGGTTTCAACGCCCTGCAACAGATAGAACGCGGTGGATGGGCTCATGCAGGCGCCGAAATCCCGCAGACCCTCGGCCCTCGCCCGCATGATGAAGGCGGCGGGCCCGAATTCCTCGGAGAAATCAAGCCCGTGATATCCGGCATAGGGTTCGGTGAGGGTTGGAAACTTGCCCGACCCTTCCCAGTCGAACTTGCCGCTATCGATCAACGCGCCGCCGATGGCGATGCCGTGGCCGCCCAGAAACTTGGTCACCGAATGCATGACGATATCCGCGCCGTGTTCGAATGGTCGAAACAGATATGGCGTCGCGAAGGTGTTGTCGATCATCACGGGAATACCCGCTTCATGGGCAATGTCGGAAATCACGGGCAGGTTCATGATCTCAAGCCCCGGATTGCCGAGGGTTTCGCCGAAGATCAGCCTGGTTTCCGGACGAATTGCGGCGAGAAATGCATCGGGATCGCGGGGGTCTACAAAGCTGGTTTCAATTCCGAAACGCGGCAGGGTATGGGAAAACATGTTGTGGCTGCCGCCATAAATCGACGCGGATGAAACGATATGCCCGCCCGCGCCCATTAATGTGGCAATCCCAAGATGAAGCGCCGCCTGGCCACTGGCGGTGACGACCGTTCCGATTCCGTCCTCAAGGGCCGCCAGGCGCTCCTCGAGCACGCTGTTGGTCGGGTTTGAAATGCGGCTATAAATATGCCCGGCCCGTTCCAGATTGAACAACGATGCCGCAAATTCCGTATCGGGGAAAACATAAGAGGTCGATTGATAAATCGGCACGGCGCGCGCGCCTGTCACAGGGTCCGGCTGCTGCCCGGCGTGAAGAGTCAATGTATCGAATTTAGGCAGTTTCGGCTCAACCATTAGAGTCTGT
>CALGIA010000011.1 GCA_937916005.1 uncultured Rhodospirillaceae bacterium | reverse complement strand
GTTTGCGCTCGGCTGGGCGAACCGGGGGTCGCTCAACATCAATTTGTGGTTCGGATATGCGGTTTCAGCGCTCATGTTTTTCTGCGTCATTTATCTGATGTATTCGATCATCCACTATTTTTCTTTTTCCCGGGCCTTCGGAATCGATCACTTCGATCCGCAATACCGCAGCGCGCCGTTGATACGTCAGGGCATTTTCCGCTGGTCGCCGAATGCCATGTATGTGTTCGGCTTTGCGGCAATCTGGATCCCGGCCTTTCTGTTTCAGTCGGTCACGGCATGTATCGTCGCCGCATTCAGCCACGCCTATATCTGGGTTCATTACCACGCGACCGAAAAGCCCGACATGAAACGAATTTATGGATAAGACGCTCAAACTCCGCCCCTGAAACGCCGGTCTGAACCGGTTACGGTTTTACCGTCGCCCCGATCACCGCCTTGACGGAGAGGCCCTGGACGATGATGGAAAAGATCACCACCCCGTAGGTTATGGCCAGAATCGGTTCCTTTTCGGCAATGTCGGGCAGGGACAGCGCCAGCGCGACCGAGATGCCGCCGCGCAGACCGCCCCAGGTCAGCACCGGGATCGCGCCTTTCGTGAAGCTGTGGCGCAGCCCCAGGATGCTGAGCGGCGCGGCCACGCTGATGAAGCGCGCGCCGATCACCAGCGGGACCGCGAGGCCCATGATGATCGCCGTCGGCGCGTCGATGGTCAGCGCCACCACCTCGAACCCGATCAGCAGGAATAATCCGGAATTCAGGATTTCATCCAGCAGGGACCAGAATTTCTGAACATGGTCGCGGGTCTCGTCGCTCATGGCGAAGCGCGTTCCGTGATTGCCGATCAGCAGACCGGCGACCACCACCGCGATGGGTCCGGACACATGGATCGCAAAGGCGATGGCATAGGCCATCATGACCAGAGCGAGGGTGATCAGAACTTCCAGATTATACTCATCGATGGATTTCATGGCGCGGTAGGCGACAAACCCCGCAGCCAACCCGAGGGCCGCGCCACCCAGCGCTTCCCACGCGAACAGTTCGATCACCTCACCCGTCCCGATGGTTTCGGCGTCTCCGGTCCCGATGGCCAGCGCGACGAAGATGGAAAACACCACCACGCCGACGCCGTCATTGAACAGGCTCTCACCGGCGATCTTCGCCTCCAGTTCCGGGTTGATATGGATTGTTTTCAGGATGCCGAGCACGGCCACCGGGTCGGTCGGCGAAATCAGCGACCCGAAGACCAGGCACCAGATCAGCGGAATATCCAGCCCGATGAATCCGCAGGCGAAATACAGTCCGTACCCGACCAGGAACGTGGATATGAGCACCCCGAACGTGGCCAGCGCGCCGATCGCCCATTTGCGGCCGGCCAATTCACCCAGATCCACATGCAGCGCGCCCGCGAACAGCAGGAAGCTGAGCACGCCCTTCATCAGGGTATCGTGAAAATCAATGCCGTCTAGCACGCCGCGCACCGCTTCCCGGTAGCCAAGCTCCGGCGCCAGCATATCGATCACGATCACCACGATGGACGCCAGCAGCGCGATCATCACCACGCCGATGGTGTGGGGCAGGCCAAGCCAGCGATGGTTTACATATCCGAATGCCGCCGCCAGGGTGATCACGATGGCTGCCAGATTGAACAGGGAGATTTCCGCTATCGGGTTTGCCTTTTGTTGTGCCTGCGTGAAGTTGCCGGCGGGAATGATATGGCAACGTCGCGGGAGCGTCTTTTAAAATTACCCGGGTAATTTTATCCGGGTAATTTTACCCGGGGGCCGCGCCGTCAACGTCATCGCCAAGCCCGCGGACACAATCAGCGCGCCCGATGCGATCAGGGACGGCGCGGTAAAGTCGCCGGTGATCTCGGCCACATAGCCGGCAAAGGCGGGGCCGATCATCTGGCCCGTGCCGAAGGCGCACACGATCATCGCCAGCATGCGGCGCGGGTCGCCCAGCGACATTTCGCGGGCGGTCATCATGCCGACGGCGGTAATCCCCATGAATGTGCCGCCCAGCAGCGCCGCGCCGATCAGCACCGCGGCGGCGCTGTCGAACGAAACCGTTGCGGCGACGCCCGCGGCCTCCACCAGGCAGGCCAGCGCGATGCTGGCGGGATTGCCGAGCCGGCGGCCGATCCACGCCCAGAATGCGACCGACGGCACGGCGGCAAGCCCGACCACCAGCCAGACCACCGGCTCGATGGGCGCGATGGAAGGCGTCTGCCGCACCATGACCGAGATAAAGGTGGCGGTGACCACATAGCCGAAGCCGAACAGCCCGTATGACAACACGAGGGGAATGATCCGCCGGTCGAAGCTTTTTTCGGCGGCGGTCCCGGGCGGTGTGCCGCCGTCATCATGGCCGACGTCGCCGCCACGATTGCCAACGCCGCGCGGAAACATGAAGGCGACGGCGGCAAAGGCGGCCAGGGTGACGGTCCCCGTGGCGACCCACAGCCCCGCCCAGCCGATGTGTCCCGCCGCGAGACCGGACACCAGCACCGCCGAGACGGACATGCCGAGTCCGACGCCGGAAAAATGAAGATGGGAAAGTGTCGACCGGCCGGCGGCGGCGAGCCGGTCGAATACGATGGCCGACGCGAACACCATCACCAGCGCGCTCGCGCCGCCGCCGATGAAACGAAGGACCAGGAACGCGGGGATTGATGTTGTCAGCGCCATGGCGCCGGTGGTCAGTCCGCTGGCCGCCAGCCCGCCCAGCGCCCAGGTGCGCGGATCACCGCGCAGAAACCCGGTTGCGCCGATCAGCGAGCCGACGAAATACCCGAAAAAATTCGCCGCCGCGATCAATCCCGACTGTCCCTTGGTGAGCGCCAGCGCGTCGGCCATGAACGGCAGGATCGGCGTATAGACGAACCGCCCGATCCCCATCGCCGCGGCCATTGCGATCATGCCGCCGAGGGCGATGACGAGCGGTTGGGTTTTCATGCGAACCGGGTTTTCCCAGATTGTTCATCACGCGAGGTCGAATGGTAGCATGATCCCGCCGGAATAAAACCCGATCCGGGCGGGTGAGGGAGTCGAAATGAGTCACACTGCGGACCAAATTCGCATATCATTTGAGGTATCGGACGGTCGTTGTTGAAAATACCGTTGTTTCGTTGCGTCGCAGCAGACCACCGTCCTTCAGAAGTTATGGGGGAAAACATGGCCCGCGTCATGATTACCTGCCCGGAGACACATACGCCGATCTATACGGGCTTGAATTTCGACTGGTTTTCGTTCGAGTCCATCGAGTTCTGTGAACTGCCTCTGCATTGCCCGAACTGCGGCATGGACCATGAATGGCGCAAGGAGGAAGCCTTCCTGGTCGCCGATGGCGGGGAAGGCTAAAACCCGCTCAGTTGCTGGTGATGTATTCCCGCATGGCGTCGGCTTCGCGGGTGATTTCATCGAGCCGCGATTTCACCACATCGCCAATCGACACGATGCCGCAGAGCTTGCCGTTCTCGATCACCGGAACATGACGGAACCGCCCGTCGGTCATGGCCGACAGAACCTGATCCCCGGTGTCGTCGAGGGCGCAGGTCCGGATGTCGCTGGTCATCAGGCTGTCGACGGTTTCGCTCAGCGCCGATGGGCCACGGGCGCCGATGCCGTTGACGATGTCCCGTTCGGATATGATGCCGAGCGCCGTCACGCCATCCGCGCTGACCACCAGCGCGCCGATTTTTTTGGTACTGAGAATGATTGACGCATCCAGAACCGATGCGTCGGGCGGGACCGTCAAGACGTCGCGCCCCTTGTTGCCGAGAATAGCCTCAACATTCATTACGCATTCCCCCACCGGTTTGGGTTGAACGGGTTCTTGCTTTTTGATGGCAAGGATATCATGGCCGCGTTGAAAACTCCATCCTGCGCTAAAATGTCGCGGGCGATCTTGATCTAGGTTATCCCGCATCCGCCAAGCCCGGCTTTAGTCTTGAAACAGACACGGCGAATGGACTTCCAGATAAGGAGATTGTCATGGACCCCACTGCCAACATCTTTCTGTCGTTTCAGACGTTCGAGCCGCTCGCGCGGGAAATATCGGCATTCGAGGAGATGCTGGAGCAATTCTCCACCCATGAACGTCACGAGCAGGATTTTCTCAACGATTACCGGGTGATCGTCGACCGGCATGACAATCCGCTGGTGAAATTTCTTCTCCAGCTCATCATATCGGACGAGGAAAAGCATCATGATTTGGTGCGCACCATGACGTCGGCGCTACAGACCGACCTCACCGGAATCCGGGGCGGCGGCGCGGCCATGCCGAAGCTGGGCGCACTCTCCGAGCGGGAAAAGGATGATCTGCTGGATCTGACCGGGGAATTCATCCAGGCCGAAGCGCAGACCATCAAGGAATACAAGGCGCTCATGAAGCGGAGCAAGGGCTACCACAAGGGGCTTCTGGTCCTGCTGATCAGAACCATCATTCATGATTCCCAGAAACACATGATGATCCTCGAATTCATCGACGAAAAGCTCCGGGAGGCCTGAGTTCCAGCCGAACTGGAATAAACCCTTCCCTAAATCAGCTTGGCCCGTTTGAGGACGCCGTCGAGGCGTTTTTCCAGGTCTTTTTCGGCCGGGACCATGGGCAGGCGGTGTTCGTTCTTGGGCATGATGCCGAGGCGTTTCATCATGTATTTCATGGGGATCGGGTTTGTGTCGTAGAACACAGCCTGGTTGATCTCGAACAGTTCGTAATGGAGCTTCTGGGCGCGTTTCAGATCGCCCTTCCAGATCGCCTCGCACATGCGGGCGAGCTTTTTGGGTTGCAGATTGCCGACCGCGTTCATCAGTCCGCAGGCCCCGACCGCCATCATGGGGTAGGACAGATCCTCCAGCCCGACGAAGATGCGGAAATCCATGCCGAACGCATCGAGGCAGGTGCTGACGAAGCCGAGATCGTCGACCGCGTGTTTCATGCCGACAAAATTGGGCGATTTCCTGGAAATTTCCTGCAATGTGGGCAATGTCACCGAGACCGCGGCCCGGCCCGGGATGTGATAGATCATCCACGGCAGGTCGGTCTGCTTGGTGATTTCCAGGTAATATTTGATCAGTCCGCGCTGGGGCGGGCGGATGTAGTAGGGCGTCACGATCAGCAGCGCATCGACGCCCGCCTTGTCGGCGTGGGCGGTCAGGGCCTCGGTCTCGGCAAAGGATTGCGACCCGGTGGCGGCGACGATGGGAACCTTGCCGCGCGCGGCCTCGACGGCGACATCGACGGTGCGGTTGCGTTCTTCCACCGTCAGGGTCGATGGCTCCGACGTGGTGCCGTTGACCAGAATGCCGTGACTGCCGTTCTTGACCTGAAACTCGACCAGCCCAGCATAGGCGTCATAATCCACCTTGCCGTTGCGGAACGGGGTAATCAGCGGCGGAATCGAACCCTTCAGGAAGTCTTTCGGCAGTTTCATCATGGTCCGCGTTCCCCGTTTTCTCTGATCAAAACACATCATGCCCGGGCCGAAGCCCGGGCATGATGTAAAACCGTATTTGCGTCCCCGGGTCAAGCCCCCCGACTCAAGCCCCAGGAGCATTCGCCGCGTATGTTCCGGTTTATTCGCCCGCTGCGACTTTCTTTTCCTTGTTGGTCTCGAAGCCGGAATGGCTGCCGAGAACCTGCCAGGGTTTCTTGAGGTCTTCCTGCCAGAGCAGGGATTCCATGAAGATGTTCAGGGGCTGATCCTGGATGGTCAATTCATAGACCGGCTCGTCATAGGACGCGTGGTTATGGATGCCCCAGCCCGGCGCCGACAGCATCATGTCGCCGGCTTCCCATTCATAGACCTTGCCTTCGACGGTCGACCGCCCGTTGCCGGCGAAATAGTAATTCATCGCGGCCGAAGTATGACGGTGGGGTTTGTCGACGATTTTCGGCGGGCGGATGGTGATGGTGGCGAAGAAGCACGGCGTATTGCCGTTGAACCTTCCCGTCATGGGATTGAACAGCAGATAGAGTCTGCGCCCCGCATAGTCCTGGCCAAGCTCCGTCAGCTTGTCGAGCTCCGCCTTGACCTTTTTCCACGGCCAGTGGAGCGCCTTGGACTGGACGGTTTCCGGGTTGATAAGCTTTTCGTAAGGCATCAGCCAGGCGCCGTCATCGGTCAGCTGGAATGTGCCGTAGGGGCTGAAATCCTTGGGATCGTGCATTTCCTCGGCGCCGTTGTCGCCCTCGGCCGCGCCGACTTCTTCCAGAATTGCGGGCGGATTTTCATCGACGATATAGATGTTCATTTTTTCCAGCAGGGCGGCGTTGGAATAGCTCAACCGCACCTGGATCTCATTGGTGTCGTTGACATACC
>CALGIA010000010.1 GCA_937916005.1 uncultured Rhodospirillaceae bacterium | reverse complement strand
CCGCCGTCAGGAAACCAGGCTCATAGCGGTACTTCAGGAATTTGTGCCAACCGAAACCGTTGACGCCCCAGAGCGGCCATCCCATGCCGTCGACGACTTTGCGTTCCAGCGCGGTATAGACCGACGGCGCGCCCATGCGCACCGGATTGGCGCCCATGGATTTGAAAAACAAGTCATAGATCGGGACCGATCGCAGCCGAAAATCGTCGAAACGGCCACCCTCGGCCGGCTTGACCGTGTAGAGAAAGAATTTCAGGCCATCGATGATCTGGGTCATATAGACCACGTTCAGCTTCTTCTTGTGCTGTTCGTTGAGCATGGCCCAGGCGCCGTTCGTGCGGCGTTCGGCGGTCTCGTTGGAGGCCAGATCGGTGACGGCGCCTTCCGGCATGGCGCCCTTGTAATAGTTGGGCGGGCCATAATGCATGTCGACCACGCCGGTCTTGACGGCGTTCCACTGTTCGAGCGACTTGATCGCCGCGGGGCCGACGATGCTGATTTTGACCTTGCCCTTGCAAACCTGGTTGACGTTCTTCACCCAGTCGCCGAAATACTTGGCGTAGATGATCCGGGTCGGCAGAAAGCTCGCGGCTTTCAGCTTGACTTCCGCCGATTGCGCGGACGCCGTAATCACCGTGGCCGCCACGGCCATGCTAAGGCCGGCGATAACCGATTTTGATAGAGTCACTTTGTTTCTCCCATTGAATCTGAGCCGTATCCTGGTGGATTATCTTGCTTGTCTTGTTTGCCAGGACCCTGTTGGATGATGGTCGTCTGATGTAATTCCGAAAATACTATCGTTGTCGCGGCGTTCCGGCAAGCCGGTGTTTTCAACAGAAGGTTTTTTAGATGTTTTTGAAGAACTGCTGGTATGTCGCCGCCTGGGATCATGAACTTTCCGGCGGGTTTCTTACGCGCACAATATTGGGCGATCCGGTGGTGCTGTTCCGGTCCCGGGCCGGTGCGCCGGTGGCGTTGGAAGACCGCTGTTGCCATCGGCATATGCCGCTTTCCGAAGGCCGTCTTGCGGGCGATACGGTCCAGTGCGGATATCACGGCCTAACCTTCGCCTTCGACGGCGCGTGTGTCGGCATCCCGGGCCAGACCGCGATCCCGCCCGATGCGCGGGTGAAATCCTATCCAATTGTCGAGAGATATCGCTGGGTGTGGATATGGAAGGGCGATCCGGCGCTGGCCGACGCGGCCCTGATCCCCGACTATCATTGGAACGATGATCCCGACTGGGTGTCCTATGGCGACGTCTATTACGTCGAAGGCGATTACCGGCTGCTGATCGACAATTTAATGGATCTGTCCCATATCCAGTTTCTGCATGCTTCGACGCTGGGCGCCGGCACCGATATGAATGCGGCGATTTCAGTTGAGCGCGATGATGAAAATGTAACGGTTTCGCGCTGGGTGCTGGATACGCCGCCGGCGCCGATCTATGCGGAGGCCCTGAACACCAACGGCCATGTGGACCGCTGGCAGAACATCACATTCACCCCGCCATCCCATGTGGTGATCGACGCCGGCAGCGCAATCGCCGGCACCGGCGCGCCGCAAGGCGACCGCAGCCAGGGCGTCGAGACCTATTCCAATCACACCCTGACGCCGGAAACCGATCAGTCGACCCATTATTTCTGGCATCACGCGCGCAATTTCCGCATGGACGACGACGCTCTGACCGATCGCCTGCGCCAGATGTTTTCCAGCGCCCTGCAGGAAGACGTGGTCGCCATCGGGGCCCAGCAACGCGCCATGAACCGCAGGCCCGACGCGCCCGAGATCGACATCAATTCGGACAATTGCTCGATTCAGACCCGGCGGCTGCTGGAGTCCAGAATAACCGCCGAAACCGCGCTTCTATAGATCGCTCAGCGTTTCGGGCGGAACGAAGCCTTCCCAGAAGCCGGGCCTGAGCGGCAATTCCTGGAATGTCTTCACCCGGTCGGCGGCGAGCCCGATAATTTGGGCGGCGTCCCGGTCCTGCTTGTCCAGATAGCTTGAGAGTTCCGTCACCGCGTCCTCGATCACCCGGAAACCGCCGGTCATGACGGCGGTGCAAAGTTCCGCCGCGTGCGCCCCGGCCAGCATGAACCGTGCGACGTCATGGCCCGACCGGCCGCCATTGATGGCGATCAGGGGGACATCGGGCCCCAGGGTCTTGCGGGTCCGGGACAGCCAATAGCATGTCAGGGGCAGGGACCATGCACCGCCAATGCCGAGATAGGTATCGAGCAGGGGCGCCATGGTGTCCAGATCGGGCACCAGCCCCATATAGCGGCCCATCAGGACCGTGCAGTCCGCGCCGCCATCCTGCGCCGCCCGCACCAGCGAGGTGACATTTTCGCTCTGGCCGGTGATCTTGGCCCAGACCGGAATGTCGATCTGGCTGGTCACAGCGGACACGATTTCGGTGACCCGGTCCGTCGCCCGCTCCGTCGATACCGCGCCGCCGGCCTCGTCGCCATAGGGGGTGCCGAAATTGAATTCCAGCAGCCTGACTCCGGCCTGTTCGACCTTGCGCGCCATGTCGACCGCCGCGTCCAGGTCGGCCAGGATGATATTGGCGGCGACGATGCAGTCGGATTTGGCGGCCTCCCGGTCCAGGGTCACGATGGTCTCGAGCCATTCGTCGAACGACACCCGGGTCAGGCCCGACCGGCAGGCCAGGGTCGCGTCCCGGGGCGGCGAAAAATCCCAGGGCAGTCTTTGGAAGTTTGAATCGATCAGGGCGTAATCGGTACGGTCCAGCTGGTCCCTGGCAGCTTCGCTTTCATTGAACGACTTCGCGACCACCACCGATGCGCCCGCATCGACGGCCGCCCGGATTCCCGAGGCGGTCATCAAATGCTCACCGGCGCCGGCGATCACCGGGTTTTTGAGCCGGAGCGATCCGAGAGTGGTTTCAAGACTGCGCGCCATGTAAGCGGCCTCCCCATGATTTGGTCCAGCACAACATTCGTCGCCTTCGGACGCAAGCATTTCCCGCCTGCCGGCTTTGTGTTCGAGGCCCGGGCCCTATATCGTGCCTCGGGACAACATCGATAAAGGCTGGAACGTATCGTGAGTGGATTTTCCTGCGCCGTGGATATCGGCGGAACATTTACCGACGCCGTGCTGCGGCGTGACGACGGCGTCTGCTGGGTCGACAAGGCGCTCAGCACCCCCGACGATTTGCTGTTGGGGTTTTTCGAAGCGGTGGATGGCGCGCTGGCCCGGGCGGGCGCGACGCCCGCCGATGTGGACGATGTGGTGGTGCATGCGACCACGGTGGTGACCAACGCCATCATCACGCGTCAGGGACCGCCGACCGCGCTGCTCGTCACCGACGGCTTTCGCGACGTGCTCTATATCCGCGACGAACACCGTTACGACATGTTCGACCCGCAAATCGAATTCGCCGAGCCGCTGGTCACCCGCGACTTCACCTTCGGTATCAGGGAACGCGTGCTGGCCGACGGCAGGATTGAAACCCCGGTCGATCCCGTGGAAATCACGGCGCTGGCCGGTGAACTTATGGCCAAGGGCGTGGTATCGGTCGCCATATGCCTGCTCAACGGGTATCTGAACCCGGAAAATGAACGCCGCATCCGCGATATCCTGGCCGATGCCGCGCCCGGTCTCTACGTGTCCATATCGTCCGACGTCGCGCCCCAGATCCGGGAATATCAACGGGCCGCGACCACGGCGCTCAACGCCTATACCAGGCCGATCACCGAGCCCTATCTGAAGCGCCTGACCGAGGAACTTCAACGGCGCGGCTTCGACCGCGACCCGCTGATCATGCTGTCCAACGGCGGCGTCCTGGGGGCCAGCACCGCCGGCCGTTTTCCGGTGCGGATGATCGAGAGCGGTCCTGCTGCGGGCGCGCTTGTGGCGGCCTATTTTGCCGAAATCCTGGGGCTGGACCGCGTCCTGTCCTTCGACATGGGCGGGACCACCGCCAAGGCCTGCATCATCGAGGACTGCAAGCCACTGGTCACCGGCGCGTTCGAGGTCGACCGCATGTACCGGTTCAAGGCCGGCAGCGGTATTCCGGTCATTATCCCGTCCATCGACATGATTGAAATCGGCGCCGGCGGCGGCAGCATCGCGCGGATCGACAATCTCGGACTGATGAAGGTGGGGCCGCTCAGCGCCGGATCCCAACCCGGCCCCGTCTGCTACGGTCGGGGCGGAGAAAACCCCACGGTGACCGACGCGGATCTGGTGCTGGGTCTGCTCGATGCGGATAATTTTCTCGGCGGCGACATGTCGCTTGATCTGGACGGCGCGAAAACCGCCATGGAAAAATTGGCTGAACCCCTCGGCGTCGACACGGAACAGGCCGCTCTCGGCGTGTACCGCGTTGTCGGTGAATCCATGGCGGCGGCGGCGCGGGCCCACGCCACCGACCGGGGCATTGATTATCGCGGCATGCCGGTGCTGGCATTCGGCGGGGCCGGTCCGGTTCATGCCTGCTACGTGGCCGAACTGCTGGACAGCGACACGGTGATCTTCCCGCCCATGGCCAGCGTCCTGTCGGCCTTTGGCACGCTGGTTACGCCGCTGCGTCTCGATCTGGCGCGCGGCTCGGTCGGCGCGCTCGATTGGGACCGGGCCGAACTTGTGATCAATGAAATGGCGGACGACGCATCTCAGGCATTGTCCGAGGCCGGGTGCCCCGCGGATGCCATCCGCTTCACCTATGCGGCGGATGTCCGTTACGCGGGACAGCAGAACGAAGTGACCGTCGATCTCGACCGTGACGTCGTGATGGGGCGAAATCCGGCTGAAATCCGCGAGGCGTTTGAAGCGGTCTATGAGTTGCAGTACGGTCTGAGGCTGCCCGAAATGAATATCGAGATTGTCGCCTGGCGGCTCAGCGCCCATGGGCCCGAAGCCCGGCGCGACAGCGTGGCGCGGCTCGGGGCGGAAAATTCCACAGCCAAGGGCAGCCGGTCGGCGCGGCTTGGCGATGGCCCGCAATCCGTGCCGGTCTTTGACCGCGCTCCGCTGGCGGCGGGGCAGGAAATTCCCGGGCCGGCGATCATCGAGGAAAGGAAGTGACGTGGGCA
>CALGIA010000009.1 GCA_937916005.1 uncultured Rhodospirillaceae bacterium | reverse complement strand
GGCGGAATCTGGGCACAGGTCGAGATGGTCTGGGATGAGACCGATGAGAAGGCGATCGACAAGGCGTTGCTCGGTGCGAGCCAGGCCTATGTGGGATTCCTGGAGCCGCCGTCGCCCGGCGTGAGTTTCGAGGACCGTCACCGCCGCTTCGTCGATCGGTTCATTGCCCGGGGCGAGACCGGCGCCGCCGAGATCATGGCCAATCTGTTCGATCCCGACTATCTGATGGCGAACGATCTGGTCTTCATCGGCTCGCCCGACACGGTCGCACGAAAGATTTCCGAAGCGGCGTCCAGGGGGCTGTTCAACACCTTCATGGGTGAGTTCAATTTCCATGATCTGCCGGAAGACGATCTGATGCGTTCGATCCGCCTGTTCGGCGATGCGGTGATCCCGGCGCTCCGCGACTTCGAGCCCTACTGAGAACGCTGGAGCGTTTTCGCCCGACCGGTTTAAGCGTTCACGCCCGGCCGTTTGAAGTTTTTGTCGTGGTGCCCCTTGCCTGTCTGGTCGCCAACGTCATACAGCCAATCGTAGCCGCCTTCGGGGTTTGTCAGAATTTCCCACACGTTTTCGTCGGCGTCCCAGAAGTAGAAGCTGTAGGTGCCGTGTTGCATCGCGGGCGTCGAGATCTTGTGCAGGCCCCACTTTTCCGCCTCGGCGAGGACGGTCTCGTGGGCGGCGTCGACTTCCTCCTTGGTGCGGACGTCGACCCCGTTGTGGTTCATCAAATCCATTTTGAGCGGCTTCTTGGTCCGGACCACGGCAATCGACGTGTGGCCGCCGAGCCGGATGAGAGCCGAGATCTTGCTCGTCTGCACCACATCGAACCCCATGAAATTCTCATAAAAGTCGCGCGCACGGTCAATATCCGAGACATCGATGGTCGCGTGCGAGAAGAAGTTAAGCTTGAGCGCGGGCTCCTTGCGTGTCATCGGCTCGGCGGATGCGTTCGAGGCAACGAAATCGATGTCTGGCATGGATCTATCCTTATGGATTCCTAGTTGCGAAAAAGTTAGCACCTGGATGGCGCGACGACAAACGTGAATTTCTCGGCCATGCGGCGTTTTCTAATAATGCCCTTGAGGGTCCCGGCCCAGCAGATGCTGGCCGCACATGGCGCCGACGATGTTCCAGTTGAGGGTTATATGGTGGGACATGGCGTGCAGATCGCGCCAGGCGCGCTCCACCCGGTTGCCCAAATTGATGCCGGTGGCGCCGGTAACGCTGTAAAGCTCGTCGATGGCCATCAGCGCCTGCTTCATCAGATAGCCCTGGGTCAGCCGGTTGCGAATCCGGATGTCCTGGGTGATTTTTCGTCCGGCGTTGACAGCTGCGTGGGTTTCTTCCAGGTCGCGCAGGAACATCAGCTTGCCTGAATCCACCGCGGCGCAGGCGGTTGCGATGGCGGACTGGACGGCGGCGAAGTCGGCCACACTTTCGCCGGACCGCATCCCGCGGGTCTTCTGTACGCGGGTGGTTTCGATGAACGCGTCGATGGCGCCCTGGAGAGCGCCCAGCGCCGGGGTGGTGATGGCGGTGGGAATGCCGGCGAACATGGGGATGCTGTAGAGCGGCTTGCCGCTGGCCCTGTATCCCGGCGAGTTACCCGACATGACATCGGCAAACATCAGGCGTCGGTGGCTCGGTATGAACACATCGTCGCACACGATGCTCTTGCTGCCGGTCGCGGCCAGCCCGTTGGTGAACCAGTCATCATCGATGGTGTAGTCCGCCGCAGGTACAAGCACGAAGCCCGGCGCCATGCCGCCGTCGGCGCCCGCGCCCGAAAACCGCGTCCCCAGCAGGCCCCACTGCCCGTGATCGCATCCGCTGGCGAACGGCCATGAGCCGGAGATGGTCCAGCCGCCGTCGACCGGTTTTGCCTCGACCACCGGCCCGTAGGAGCCGTAGGTGATGGCCCCGGGGTTCTCACCCCAGACGTCTTCCTGAGCCTGCGGGGGAAATCCGGAAATGATCCACTGGTGCGTGATGCCCAGTCCGCACACCCAGGCCGTCGATGTGCAGCCCTGGCCGATCAGGCTGTTGATGCGCACCACCATGCCGAAATCATATTCGAATCCGCCGAAACGCTCCGGCTGCAGTGTGCGGAAAATACCCGCCTCGCGCAGGGCGGTGATGGTTTCGGGCGCGATCATGCGTCGCCTTTCCGCCGCGTCGGCCTCCGCGCGCAGCATGGGGATCAGCGCCCGCGCGCGCTCCACCAGATCTTCACGGGATATTTTGTCGTGGTCCATGTGCGTTCTTTCCTGCCCGGTGAGCCTGCTTAATCCATGAATATGCTGGTCAGTGATATAGAAGGTTCGGCAGAAACATGATCAATCCGGGCACAATGACCAGGATCGCCAGCCGGATGATATCCACGCACCAGAACGGCGTGACGCCGCGAAACACGGTTGTGGTCTTGACGTCCTTGAGGACTCCCGAGATGACGAACACGTTGAGGCCGACCGGCGGCGTGATGAGACTGATTTCAGTAACGACCACCGCAATGATCCCGAACCATACGAGAATGGTGTCCGGGCTCATGCCCGCATAGCCGAGTTCCCGTATCACGGGGGTGAAGATGGGGATGGTGAGCAGAAGCATGGACAGGCTCTCGAAGATGCAGCCGAGAACCACATAGATCGCCAGAATGATTGCGATGATGACCAGGGGCGGCACGTCAAACCCGGTCACCATGCCGAGCAGCCCTTCGGGGAGGCCGGCGCGGTTGACGAAGTTGGAAAATATCAGCGCGCCGAACAGCACGGTGAAAAGCATCGCCGACGTCCGCGCGCTGTCGGCCAGCACCTTGTAGATCTCGCTGAACGACCGTACGCCGCGCAGCAGCGCCAGCAGGAATGCGCCTCCGGCCCCGATTCCCGCCGCTTCGGTCGGCGTGAAGATACCCACATAAATCCCGCCGATGACCAGGATGAACAGCAGCAGAACGCCCCATACCTGCTTCAGGGCATTGAAGCGCTGCGGCCAGGGCATGGGGTCTCCCCTGGGCCCCGCGCCGGGATTGCGCCAGACCACGAACTGCACGGCGGCGAGATAGAGCAGAATTCCCAGCAAGCCTGGAATGAAACCGGCGGCGAACAGCTCACGAATGCTGGATTCGGTCATGATCCCGTAGAGCACAAGGATGACGCTGGGCGGTATCAGGATTCCCAGCGTGCCGCCGGCCGCGATCGATGCCGAGGCCAGGGAATCCGCGTAGCCGAATTTCCGCATCGGCGGCATGGCCACCTTGGCCATGGTCGCCGCTGTCGCCAGGCTGGAACCACAGATCGCGCTGAACCCGCCGCAGGCGACGATGGTGGCCATGGCCAGCCCGCCCCGCCGGTGCCGCAAAAACGCGTTCGACGCCGCATATAGTTCCGACGACATTCCCGCCCGGGCGACGAAATTCCCCATCAGGATGAACAGAGGGACCACAGACAGGCCGTAATTCAGGGCCGCCTCGGAAAACAGCGTGCCGACCATGGCCATGGACGGCTTCCAGCCGCTGATATAAGCGAATCCGGCGGCCCCAACCAACCCCATGGCGAAGGAGATGGGAAGGCGCAGGAACACCAGCACAATCAGGACGGCAAAACCAATCAACGCAAGGGTCACGGGATCTCCATTCCGGGCACTCGACTACATTATGGAAGACTCGGGCGGCCCATCGTCATCCCGGTCGGACGGCGAGGGGTCCCGGCCGGGCGATAACGGACCCTGTCCCCGGATATATCGCGGGATGTTGCAGGCGATGGCGATCGCGCTGAAGGCGCACATCACGGATACGAAATAATAGATCGGCGCATAGGCGATGCCCAGAAATTCCGTGGAATCGCCATATTCCGTCGTACGCTCCGCAACGATCCAGACCCGCCACGCCACCGCCGACATGGCGACCGTGGTGATAATGCTGATCACGAGCTGACGGCTATTGATCAGCCGCTCGGGAAACCAGATATCCATCAGATCGACCGAAACATGCTCTTCGCGGAAGCACACCGTCGGCAGCACCGCGAAAATGATGACGCCCATCATCAATTGGGTAAGCTCGGTCGCGCCATCCAGGGGCGAGTTGAAGAAGTACCGGCCGACAACATCGACGCAGGTCATGGCCATCAGCGCAAATAAAACAAGCGATGATGTCCCGTCGGTCAGCCACCGCAACCAGTCGGTCACGGTGGCTTTCTTCGGAACGACGTTTCCGTCCGTCACGTCAGGACTTACTTGCCGTAGCTGGCCACGGCGGAACGGATAATTTTCAGCGCTTTCCGCCCATCGACGCCGCGCTTGCCGACGCGGGTGATCCAGTCCGCTTCCAGCTTGGCGGTGATGCCCTTGTATTCGCTATACATGGAAGCCGACGCGGTCTGGACTTTACTGCCGAATTTCTTGGCGTCGGCCAGCCCCGCCACATCGCCATCTTCCCATATCTTGCCAACGAAGGCGGCAAGCTTGGTTCCGGTCGTTCCCATCACGGCGGCGCGGTCCGAGGCCGACAGTTTTTTCAGAAAACCCGGGTTCATGATGATCGCGAAGCTGCCGTAATACAGCCCGCCCGGCATGAAGGTGACGAAGGGCGTCACTTCCTTGAGGCGGAAGGTCTTCTGGGTCTCCATCGGCATGAAGACCCCGTCGGCGACCCGGGACGACAGCGCTTCATAGACCTTGGGCGCCGGCAGCTTGACCGCCGTCACGCCGAGGGCGCGGCCCACCATGCTGCCCACGCCGCCCGGCACACGAATTTTCATGCCGCGCAGATCGCCAAGCGACATGATTTTCTTTTTGGTCTGAATGACCGCCTGGCCATGTGAAAACATGGTCGCAACCACCACACCGCGATGCTCCTTGGCCTTGTAAAGCTCACTTTCGAATGCCGTCTGTGAGGCGACCGACGCCGCTTCGGCGGTCGCGCCCAGCCCGGGGAGTTCGATCGCCTGGGAGGCGACAAAGCGCGTGTTGTAGCCATGGAATATCCACGCCGCATCCGCCACGCCGTCGCGCACCAGTTCGAACTGCTTCAGGGGCGACGCCAGATTATATTCGATCTTGGTCG
>CALGIA010000008.1 GCA_937916005.1 uncultured Rhodospirillaceae bacterium | reverse complement strand
GACAAGTGAATTATAGCTGGTCTCGGTGATTGATTTGCGGATGCCTTCGGGGGTGAGAGCCTTCGCCCGTTTCAGCACGTCGATCGCGACCTCGAGATTGGCGTGTTTGAAGCCGATGGGCTGGGTCCACTGCTTGCCGGTGGCCGCGGTATAGGCGTCACAGAACTGCTGCGCGGTCTGGCCCGTCAGACCGGATTTGAACGGGTGGTGCTGCGACCACCAAACCTCGGTCGACAGGTTGATGCCGCGATCGCCCAACGCCTCGACCGCCGACGGGAACAGGATCGCTTTCGGCGGGGTCACGATTTTCGGCTTATAGCCCTGCTGCGCACATTGGGTCCAGAAAACCGAGAATTGCGGCGGGTTGAAGATGCCGAGGCAGATATCGGCGTTGATCTTCTTGAGCTGGATGATCTGCGCCGTGAAATCGTCACTGTGCGGCGGGTACAGGCCGAGATTGTGGACCTTGAACCCTTTCGCGCGGAACAGGGGCGGCAGCCCATGCTGTTCGTTGCTCGCCGCGATGCCGTCTGGATCGTTCGGGAACAGCACGCCGACGACCTTGTTGGTGGGAACAGAACTCCACATGTCGGCGAACAAATTGCCGACCATGCCGAAGCCCCAGAAGAAATGGTACGTCCACTCGAAACCCTTCTTCGGATTGCCCTTGCGGCCGAAGAACCAGGACTGCCACGGATCGTCCGCGGTAACGCAGGGAACCTCGTTCAATTCGCACTGGTCCGATACCGGGTTGACCGTATCCGAGGTGGACGAGGCCACCATGATGTCGACCCGGTGGTTATTGATCAGCTGGGCCGCCACTTCCGACGCCCGGTTGGGATTGGACTGGCTGTCCTTGTAAATGATCTCCACCGGGTGGTTGGTCCCCGCGACGGAGATGCCGCTTTCAAGTACCTTGCGGATTCCCTTCAAGACCCATTGGTCGGCCTCACCGAACGCGGCGATCGGACCGGTCTGCGGGCTGACCATGCCGATCTTGATGGTTCGGGCGGCGCGGATCGCCGGTGCCGGAAATGTAGACAGGGCCGCGGCGGCAACCGCGCCGCCACCGTATTTCAGAAACTTGCGCCGGTCGGTGGCGGTCATTTGCGGCGTTTTCTTGTCCTTGGTATCCATTTCCGTCTCCTGATGAAAATTGCCCTGTTTCGATTAAGGACTCAAATGATATTCGTGTTGGGTTCGAGTCCGAGCAGGACTCGGCCATAGAGTTCCGCGCTGGCTTCGTGCAGGAGCAGGCCATGCATGTTGATGGCGTGCAGATCGCGCGCACTCCGCTGTATCGGACTGCGCAGCGCAAGTCCCGATCCGCCGCTCATGAGGAACAGCTTATCGACCGCGTCGAGGGCGAGCTTGACGCCCTGCGAACAATCCATGCGGATACGGCCACGCATTTCCATGGTCATTTTCTTGCCCTCGCGGGCGTAATCGTTGATATCGTCCGCGGCGCGGTACAGGATCAGATGGGCCGCATCGATCAGGGAGGCGGCATTGCCGAGCGCGACGTGGGTCGCCGACCATTCGGACATGACATGTTCCGTGTAGGCGACCGCCTTGCCCATGACGCTCCTGCGAAATTCGGCCAGGGCGCCGCGGGCAAGCCCCAGCGCCGAGCCGCACAGGCAAAGCGACAGGACAGGGACTGCCTCGGCCCGGTGCAGCCAGCCGTCGTAACCGTCCCGGAGTCCCGGCGTGTCGCCGTCGATCATGGCGCCGATGGATAAATGCCGGTGCGCCGGCACTGTCAGGTTCCTGACCTCCAGCGAGCAACTTCCCGTCCCCGCCAGACCCGCGACGTACCAGTCGTCCTTGATGTCGACCTCGGCGGTCGGGACCAGGAAATCCGCCGCATCGATGACGTCTCCATTCTCGTCGACTATTTCGGCGCCAAGCAGAAGCCATTTGGACAGCTGACAGCCCGATCCGAAGGGCCAGAACCCATTGAGTTCGAATGCTCCATCGGGTTTGAGCACGGCGCGGCCGCGCGGCCCGATCACGGCGGAAATCATGATATCCGGAGAGTCGCCGTAGACATCCTTTTGCGCCGCAGGGGGGAAATGGGCCATCATCCAGCTATGGGCGTGCATGA
>CALGIA010000007.1 GCA_937916005.1 uncultured Rhodospirillaceae bacterium | reverse complement strand
ACCAGACAGCCCTGCTATTCGGATCTCGATCTGCTGCTCACCCGCACCTGGATTGAACGCCGCGAAGTCTGGGAAATCCTGACCCGCGACGGTGAAATCTGGCCGCTGAATACGAAACTGGCGGACACCCTGTCAGAAGAAGCGACGGCCAAAAACGCGATGGTCGCGGCCGAATAGGCTGGAAAAACGATCGCATCCTGTTTAGTCCCGGCTTCATCCCGGGCCTTTATTCCAAGCCCTTGGGATCCCCCACCACCACGACCGTCAATTGTTGTTCGTTGAACAGCTTTCGGGCGACACGGCGCACGTCATCGCCGGTCACGCCGTTGATCAGATCCGGTCGGCGGTCGAGATAATCAATGCCGAGCTTATTGGCCTGAATGGCCACCAGCATCCGCGCGATACGGGCGCCCGAATCAAGCCTGAGAGGGAAAGACCCGTTGATATAGGTCTTTGCCGACGAAAGTTCTTCGGGCGTGACGCCCTTTTCGGCAATCCGGCGCCATTCCGCCCGGACCAGGTCGAGGGCTTTCGCCACCCGGGCGTTCTGACTACCGAGCCCGCCCATGATGAGCCCGCCATGATCCATGGGATTCAGATAGCTGTACACCGAATAGACCAGTCCCCGCTTTTCGCGGATTTCCCCGGTCAGCCGCGATGAGAACCCACCGCCGCCCAGGACATGGTTGAGTACATAGGTGATGTAGTAATCCGGATCATCGCGCTTGATGCCTTTCTGGCCGAATATCACGATGCTTTGCGGGATCGGCTTGCGCAGGACGATGAGCCGCCCCTGCCCAGAAACAACCGCTTCCGGCAATTCAGCCGACGACGGATTTGCGGGCAACGCGCCGAACAAATCATCGAGCCGGCGTCCCAATTCCTGGGCGGCGATATCCCCGACGACGCCGATCACCAGCCCGGCGCGCGCGAAACGACGCGCAACGAAGCCCCGCAAGTCGGCGACAGTCAGCCCTTCGACGGTTTTCTGGACACCGGCCACGGGACGGCCATAGGGATGTCCGGGGAAAACGGTCTTGAACCAGGTCCGGCCCGCGATGCGGCGCGGGTTTTCAAGCTCCGACAACAATCCAGCAAGAAGCTGGGACCGGATGCGCTCGACCGGCTTCGCATCGAAACGCGGCGTATTCACGGCAAGCTTCAACAGGTGGAACGCCGCATCGCGGTTTTTCGACAGGGTGCGCATGGACCCGCCAAAGCGGTCATATCCGGCATCGAAGGAAATCGAAGCGGAAATATCTTTCAGCGCGGCCTGATAGGCGCGGGAATCCAGATCGCCCGCGCCCTCATCCAACAGGCCGGACACCATGTCGGCGAGGCCTTCCTTGCCCTTGGGGTCAAGCGCCGCCCCGCCCTTGAACGCGAAGTTCATGGAAATGATGGGAACGGCGCTGTCGCGCACCAGCCAGGCCTCGATGCCGCCGGGGCTGATCACTCGCTGGATATCGACCGCCATGGCGTTGCGGGGAACAAGAACAGACGCCGTCATGAAAACGGCGAAGATGAGAACGATCCGCGACAGGCGAGACATATGCATTTCCGATCAGCTTTTAGAGTCGGGCAACAGCACGCTGGTCACCGACTTCTTGTCGCGCAGCACGGCGCGCGCCGCGGCCTCGACCTGTTCGCGGGTCACGGCCCCGATCCGTTCCGGCCATGATTCCACATCGGCGATGCTGCGCCCGGTAGTCAATGCGCGGCCGATGATATTGGGACCGGCGCCGAGAGAATCCCGAACATAGATCGCGCCCGCGCGGAGCGATTTTTTCGCGCTCGCCACCTCATCCTCGGTCACGCCGCCGGTCAGAAGCCGTTTGATTTCAACCGCCATGGCGGCTTCCACCATTTCAATTTTTTCGCCGGGGCGCGGGCTGGCGCTGAGCCCGAATGATCCGAGATCAAGGGCGCTTGAACTATACCAGGCACCCGCCGACGTGGCGATTTTACCCTCGACGATCAGGGCGCGATACAAGCGGCTGGTCGGGCCACCGCCGAGGATTTCCGCCAGCACCTGAAGCGCGGGTGCTTCGCCGTTCTTGCCGGTATTACTGCTTGGCGCAATGAAAGTCTGCGACCATGACGGCTGACGCACCTGGGGGCTTTGCAGCACGACCCGCCTTGCCGCCAGATGCGGGGGCTCACTCAGCCGAACCCGGGACGGCACGGCGCGGGATGGAATTGGCCCATAATATTTTTCCGCCATCGGCCGGATTTCATCGATTGTGACATCGCCGGCAATAATCAGAACGGCGTTATTGGGCGTGTAATATTTGCGGTACCATGCCAGCGCATCCGCGGTGGTCAGGTTTTCGATTTCGCTTTTCCAGCCGATCACGGGATCGCCATAGGGATGGTGCAGATAGAGCGCGGCCTGACTTTGTTCGTGAAGCTGAGCGCCGGGATTGTTATCGGTCCGGGACCGGCGTTCTTCCAGCACCACGTCCCGTTCGGGCAGGACTTCTTTATCGGTGAGCGTGAGACCGGTCATCCGATCGGCTTCGAGGCGCATCACCAGATCGAGTTTGTTTTTCGCCACGCGCTGAAAATAGGCCGTGTAATCCTGGCTGGTGAAGGCATTGTCCTGCCCGCCATTGCGCGCGACGATTTTGGAGAACTCGCCGGGCGGGACTGTTTTGGTGCCCTTGAACATCAGATGTTCGAGAAAATGGGCGATGCCCGATTTGCCGGCCGGCTCGTCGGCGGCGCCTATTTTATACCACACCATCTGGATCACAATGGGCGCCCGGTGATTGGAAATCACCACGACCTGCAATCCATTGGCAAGGGTAAAGGTCTTGGGCTCGAACACCTTGGCGCGGGAGTCGGACGTCGCGGCAACGAGGAAGCCAAGCATGGAGGCG
>CALGIA010000006.1 GCA_937916005.1 uncultured Rhodospirillaceae bacterium | reverse complement strand
CCGAGAGCCCTATGGCGAGCACGACCACCCATAGCGGTCAGGCTAAAATACTTAGATATCATAGTAAAATGGGGGTGGGGAGTCAAGATTATTAAAGAACCCAAAAACAGCGGTTTGCCGGAGGATCGGGCTTTACCGCTTTATGAAAACGCCGCGCCGCGCTAGTTTTCCCCTAATATCACAAGCGTCCAGGAGGCTCCGATGGTCCACAGTACCGACCGATTTCTGACCACCCATACGGGAAGCCTGCCCCGGCCGGAAGATCTGATCACCGCCATGTTCGCCAAGGAGGAAGGCGTGCCGGTCGATACGGCGGCGCTGGCCGAGCGCATCGAGCGCGCCGTCGCCGAGGTGGTGACTCGCCAGGTTGATGCCGGCATCGATATCGTCAATGACGGCGAGATGTCGAAGCCGAGCTACGCGACCTATATCAAGGACCGGCTCGGCGGGTTCGGGGGGACCAGCAAGCCGCAGCGTTATCAGGATCTGGTCGATTTTCCCGTGCTCGAAGCCGGTGTGTTCGGCGACCCGGGCCGCAAGCGGCGCAAGACGCCGGGCTGCAACGCGGCGATCACCGTGCAGGACCCTCAGGCGGCGGAAACCGACGTGAAGAATCTCAACGCCGCCTTCGCGGGGTCGGGCGCGCCGCACGCCTTCATGAGCGCCGCGTCACCGGGCGTGATTGCGCTTTTTTTCGAGAACACCCATTACAAGAGCTACGAGGATTATATCTTCGCCATCGCCGAGGCCATGCGGGCCGAATATGAAACCGTGGCCAGGGGCGGCATCATCCTGCAGATCGACTGCCCGGATCTGGCCATGGGGCGGCATATCCAATATGCCGATCTGGATCTGGCCGGATTCCGCAAGGCCGCCGCGCTGCATATCGAGGCGCTGAACCATGCGACCGCGAATATTCCGCCCGAACAGCTTCGCATGCATGTCTGCTGGGGCAATTACGAAGGTCCCCATCACTATGATGTGGCCATGAAAGACATCATCGACCTGGTGTTTACCGCCCGGCCCAGCATGGTCTCGTTCGAGGCCGCCAACCCGCGCCACGCCCATGAATGGACCGTGTTCGACGATGTGAAGCTGCCCGACGGCAAGGTGCTGATCCCCGGCGTGCTGGAATCCAAGTCCAATTTCATCGAACATCCGGAACTGATCGCCCAGCGGATCGGGCGCTACGCCCGCAATGTGGGGCGCGAAAACGTCATCGCCGGGTCCGATTGCGGCTACGGCACATGGGTCGGCCAGGCCGCCGTGGACCCCGACGTGGTCTGGGCCAAATTCGCCGCGCTGGCTGAAGGCGCGCGCATCGCGTCAAAACAGTTCTGGGATTAGGGCGGGGGCGTCGCCGCCTTGTTCCGTCTTACCCCGCGTCGCCGTTTTGCTCCGCATCGGCGGCGACCTGTTTCATCAGGCCTTCCAGCGCTTCATAGGGTTGCGCGCCGACCACGCCATAGCCGCCGGCCACGAAGGTCGGCACGCCGGTGACGCCATATTCCCGTGACTTCGCCCAATCCGCATCGATCTCCGCTTCGAAGCTGCGGGATTCGAGAACCTCGCGCGCCGCATCGCCGGGCAGCCCGACGGATTCCGCGACCGCAACCAGCACGTCGATATCGGCCAGATTGTTGTTGTCGATGAAATAGGCCCGGTACAGCGCGTTGTGGATCGCTTCGCCGCCCGGCTGGGTGTCGGCCCATTTGCCGAGCTCCTGGGCCAGCCGGCTGTTATAGCTGTGGGTACGCTGGCCGTATTCCAGCCCTTCCGCATCCATGCGCGCCTTCATGGTCTCGTAATTGGCTTTGAGGTCCACGTTGCGCCCGGCGAACAGCTCTTCCATGGTGCGCCCTTCCATGGGCGTATCCGGATGCAGCGGGAAATGAACCCACTTGATCTTGACGTCGAAATTTTCCTGCAGTTTTTCAATACGCACGGTACTGAGATAACACCAGGGTCAAACGTAGTCGGTGAAGACTTCCAGGGTAATCGGTTCCGCCATTTTTCATGCTCCTGATTCAAACGACCCCACAAAATGCCATGCCCAATGGATTGCGGCAAGGCGGGCGCGTTTATTGAAGTCGGGATCGGGACTGGGAAATCCCGCTCCGGTTTGCTAAACCGGCCAAAGTATCATGATTGAAATCACCGACCAGATCAGCATCGACCCGCGTGAGTTGCACGAAACCTTCATGCGCGCCTCGGGTCCCGGCGGTCAGAACGTCAACAAGACGGATAGCGCCGTTCAACTGCGCTTCGATGCCCGGCACAGCCCCGCACTGTCCAATGCGGTGTTTCTGCGCCTGAAGCCGCTTGCGGGGCGGCGCATGACGCGGGACGGCGTTATCGTGATTTCCGCCAATCGGCACCGCACCCAGGAAGCGAACCGCCGGGACGCCATGGACCGGCTGGTCGCCCTGATCCGCGAAGCGGCGCAGCCGCCGAAATACCGGCGGCCCACCAAACCATCCAAGGGCGCCAAACAGCGCCGCCTCGACAGCAAGCGCCATCAGGGCATCATGAAAAAGGATCGGGGAAAGGTCAGCCGGGACGATTAGAGACCCACGGAACGCGCCCGGCGCAATGTTCCTATGCGGACTTGTCCACCGCAATGAACGATTCATGCGGTTTCGACAATATCTTCGAAAGCTGCTGGGCAACGGCGACAGGCGGGTTCTGGAACATCAGGCCGATCTGTTTGCCGCCATCGGGCGCGCGCCACGCCAGTTCCGCATTGAACGTGCCGAGGCGTGGAATAGTCAGGGTCCAGGAACCCGTATGCTCGCCCAAAGGTTGTGTAAGGTGCAGCATTGCGCCATTGGCCGACAGATTTACGGCAATGCAGTCATATTTCCGATCGTTCGCCTCAAGCATCCCTGACCAGATTACGCTGGTCCGGGGAAATCTTCGGTTCTCGATATGGCCGGTTTTCGGCTGGGTTTGGGGCGCCATCTGAGCCTCCCATAACGCATCAAATATGTTGTTTATCCTGTGCCCAAATTATTACCCGTTCGTTAAAATAATCCGTACCGCTGCGTCTGAGCCAATCCGCGCCATGCAGCAGAACGGCTGGCGCTTCAATTCAAGGGCGTCTAAGGTTATGGCTGATAAATCAAATCAGGGAGGAAGAATATGAATTTTCATCGCGGGGTTATCGCTTTCGCGCTTGCCGCTTCGGTGTCCGGAGCGGCGTCTGCGCAGACCATCGGCTTCGGGGTCAATCCGCAAGGGTCGCTCTATCATCGTATCGGCGTCGCTGTTTCCAAGCTGATGAACGACAATATGGGCGTCAAGGTGCGGGTCCAGCCCTATTCCGGTTCATCCACCTATATTCCGCTGCTCAATCGTGACGAAATCCAGTTTGCATTGGTCAATGTCTCGGACGGCGTCCACGCGACCGAGGGCATCGATAATTTCAAGGGTCGTCCGCAAACCAATCTGCGGCTGATCAATATCATGTTCCTGTTGCGCTTCGCCTTTCTGGTGCCGAACGATTCTCCGATCAAAAGAGCCGAGGATATGAGGGGGCTGCGCATGCCGACGGGCTTTACCAGCCAGACGACCGTACAAAACCTGCTGAAGGCGGTTCTGGCGAGCGCCAATCTGACGCTCAAAGACATCAAGCCCTATCCAACGCCGAACGTCTTCAAGGGAACCGCGCTGCTTGGCGAAGGCAAGGTCCAGGCTGTCGGCACCGGTGCAGGTATCGCCGCCATCCAGAAAGCGGACATCAAGCTGCGCAAGCGCGGCGGTGTGCGGTTCGTGTCGATCGGCAAGAACATTGCCGCCATGAACGCGGTGGTCCCGTCGTCCGGGATGGTGGTCAATCCGGCCCCCCATCTGAAGGGTGTTGTTGCGCCGACCACAATGATGGCCTTTCGCGCCTTCATGACCACCAATACCAAGGCATCGGATGAGTTCGTCTATCGTCTGATCAAGCTGTTGCATACCAACAAGAAAGCCCTTGTGGGCATGACCAAGGCGCTCGGTACCTTCAATCCCAAAGTGATGTCCTTCGACCTGAAGGGCGCGAACGGGGCGGTGCCTTACCATCCCGGCGCCATCAAGTACCTCAAGGAAATCGGCCAATGGCCGCCTGCCAGCTAACCGGGCTGGCCAAGCCGGTCAGCTAAGCTGGAATTTCTCCATTTGCGCCGCATCGCCTGTCCCGGGTGGTGCGGCGTAATCTTTTTGGCGAGAACTCACCGGATCACTTTGCCGCCAGGACCTCTTTAAGGCGACGCCCTTCCATTTGTTCCCGCAGAATAATGACCATGCCCAGTACAAGGGCGGTGGCGTTGATCTCGGGGCCATAGTCGAACGCGGCGTAGGGCACCATTGCGCCGATGCCGGCGAGGGAGAGCGCGCCGCGCCGGATCATGCCGAGATGCCGGGAATAATAGCCGACCACGGCGACCGAGAAGAAATAGACGCCGATCATGCTCATCGCGATCGCGAGCAGGATTTCCCACGCAGCGCCCTGCATCAGCAATGGGGGTGAAATCACGAACATGAATGGGATCACGTAAGCCACCCAGCCCAGCTTCATTGACGCCCAGCCGGTGGCCATTGGCGCGGTTTGCGAGATCGTCGCGGCCGCAAATGCCGCCATGGCAATCGGCGGGGTGATCATCGACATCATGCCGAAATAGAGAATGAACATATGGGCCGCCAGTTCCGGCACGCCCGCGCTGACGATCGCCGGTGCGACCATAGTCGCCAATAGAATATAGACACCGACCGTCGGCATGCCCATGCCCAGGATGATGCAAATGACGGCCGCGATCATCAGCAGAATAAACAGGTTGCCATCCCCGAAATTCACCACTGCCTGGGCCAGCGCGCCACCAAGCCCTGTGATGTTGAGAATGCCGATCACGAAGCCGGCCCCGGCCAGAATCATGAACAGTTCCAGCATCACCATCCCGGTGTCCGACAGGGTCTTGATGGCGTCCATCAGGCGGAGGCGCTTGCCGCCATAGCTGCGCAGCATTCCGCCGATCACGATAAATGCCGAGGCGTAGAGCGCGGCCACTTCGGCCTCGACCATAAGCTCGAACAGCGCATAAAGCAGGACCAGGAACGGTATGATGAAGTGCCAGCCCCGGGAAAGGACGGCGCGCATCGACGGAATTTCATCTTCGACGACCGCGATTTTTGCGCGTGCCGCGAGGAGGTCGACCTGAATGAATATAGCGAAATAATACAGCAACGCCGGGATGACTGCGGCGATGATTACTTCGACATAGTCAATCTCGAGGAATTCAGCGATCAGGAACGCCGCCGCGCCCATGATCGGCGGCATGAGCTGGCCGCCGGTCGATGCCACGGCCTCGATGGCGCCGGACTGGATCGCTGAATATCCGGATCGACGCATCATGGGAATCGTGATCACGCCGGTCGATGCGACGTTGGAAACCGCCGTGCCTGAGATCGATCCGAACAGGGCCGAAGCGATGACCGCGATTTTAGCCGCGCCGCCGCGCCGCCGGCCCATGCTGGCCGAAGCGAAATCGGTGAAGAAATCGCCGCCGCCCGCCGCAAACAGGAGCTGTCCCATGAGGATGAACATGATCACGATGGTTGAGCCAACCTTCATGGGGATCCCAAGAACCGAGTTTGTGTCGAGTGCTAGATAGTTGAACAGCACTTCGAAGGTGACG
>CALGIA010000005.1 GCA_937916005.1 uncultured Rhodospirillaceae bacterium | reverse complement strand
GGTAAGGGCTGCCCAGAAAGCAATCCTCGGGAAATAAGCTGGCGGAAATAAGCCGGCTTGACAACGATCCCGGCTTAAAAGAATTGGGGGCTCGAAGGAGCCCCCAATTTTTGTGCCGACTATTTGAAATCGAGCCCGGGCGCCGGCGCTACCATTCTTTGGATGCCGCAATGTTTTCGTGAACCGGTTCTTCCCAGCGGCCAAAAATCTTGTGGGCAAGCTGGGCCAGGACATTCTCGATGCCCTCCGGCGACAATTCGTCATACTCCTCGACCAGCCGGGCGACAATGCGATCGGAAAGATCATTGTGCTCGGTAAGAGGCTTTTCATGCTTGGCCTTGATGATTTCGTCGATTGCGATGTTGACGGCGCGAAACATTTCGGTCGGCAATCCGGTATTGCGGAATATCATGCGTAAACCGCCGGCTCCGCGCTCATAAATGAAAGGTCGCGCCTTTGACGCCGATACGCCGGCCAGGGCGCCGATCGCCGCGTCGAAGAATTGCAGGTCGCCCTCACACAACGCGCGAAGTATCAATGTGGGGCTGAGCTGTCCCTTTGATTTGAGGCGGAGAATAAGACCTTCAATTTCATTGACGCGCGATTCACCGGACATGCTCCGGGTAAGCGCGCCTTCACGTCCCTGGGTGACGATCTTGTCGGCCAGTTCGGCCGGAAAATCATGCCGGTTTATAATTCTCTCGCGCAGTTCCAGTGAGACCATCGTGATCAACCGTTCCACGACCCCAAGGGGCAGCGTCGGACGATCGGTCAATAATGTTTGAATTTTCTTGTTCTCGGGGAAACGTTCGACCACCTTGGAATAGCTGGCCTCGCTGATCTGGGCGCCGTCATTGGCCAGCAAGGCGCCGACGACATTTTCGTTGTTCGTTTCGACCAGGCGGTCGGACACTTTCGGGGAGACGCTTTTGCGCTTCGCAACGGCAATCTGCTTGTCCGTGCTGCCGCCGGCGATGATCGCCAACAAATCATTATCGTCCAGCACGGAGGAAAGCTGAATGACGGGCAGGGAAACAGTGTCGATATCCTGGGCCAGGGTCAAGGCGAGTGAATGAGGCAGGAACGGGCAGTTCTTTACCTGTTCGGACAGGGATTCCCGGACCTGTTGTTCGACGTCGCGGGCCATGATTTCGAGAATGCCGACGGCCACTCTCCGTTCCCGTTCCGTCATTCCGCCGTGGGCGAATTCCGCGGCGACGGCGGCCGTGGTCTGGCTGCGGATTGCAGGAGAAGATTTGGAGAGCAGGTTTTCGGCTTTTTGTATGCCGGTCTCCGCTTGTGCGCTTCGTCGAAAATCCATGGTTACCTTTTGCTCCCAGGGTGCACTTATTTTCACATTTGAAGACAAGCGCAACCAGTGTCCAGCCCCTAGAAAAGCGCGCAACTTTTAAAGAAGTATTAAGTAAAAAAATTTCCGTAAAAATCCCGTATTTTCGGACCTTTTAGAGAGGTTCAATTTCCAAAAAATTCGAAACCTGGACAATTGTTTGCGTTATTCTGTTTTGGCAGGAATAACGCCTAGTCGATGGGAATGCCTTTCGGATCGAGGATGTAGCCGCCGCGCACCACGCGCCAAATGTCGGTCATGGCCCGGATGTCGCCGCGCGGGTCGCCATTGAGGATCAACAGGTCGGCGAATTTCCCTTTTTCCACCGTGCCCAATATCTCGCCTTTCCCGATGGCTTTTGCGGCAAAACCCGTCGCCGCCGTGATGATTTCCATCTGGGTCATGCCGGACTGGTTCATCAGCAGCATTTCGCGGGGAACAGAGGCCCCATGCAATGCGCCGGGCCTTCCCGAATTCGTTCCCAGAACAATTGGCACCCCGGCCCGGACGGCGGCGCGAAGATTTTTCATGGCGGTGGCGAGCATTTGACGCGCCTTTGCCGGCACGCCGGGTGTCGTCAACCCCTCCATCACGATGCTTTTCCCGGTGAAATAATTATCGAGCACCGGCGACCAGACCTTGCCGCGCAGGGCGCGGATGAAATTGGGATTTTCGGTGATGCGGAAAATCGCCTCGATCCGCGACAGCGACGGCATATAGGCTATTTTGCGGTTCGCCATGATGGCCAGAAGCTCCGGGCCTGCTTCGCCCGATGTGATCGAGTTGGTCAACACATCCGCCCCGGCTGCGACGGCTTCACGTGCTTCGGCGGACGATTCCGCATGAACAAAGACTTTCAGCTTCCCGGCGTGGGCCCGGTCGATCAGCGCCTTGAGCAACCCGGGTGATAGTTTCGGCGCATCGCCCGCCACGGGAAATCCGGAACCCTTGTGGTAAATCATCACGCCTTCCGTGCCGTCGGCAATGATATGGGCGAGCGCGGGGCCGATCTGCGCTTCATCCGCGATGGTGTGATAGACCGGGCCCAGAGTTTTCAGACGGCCGGTCTTTTTCAACAATTGCAACGGGTGACCATCGGGCGCGGTGAGGCCGTACTTTACGCCGAACAGCCGGGGCCCAATCATTTGACCGGTCGACAGAGCCTGTTTCTGGGCATCGATAAAAGGATTGCCCGCCATGTCGAATACCGTGGTCACGCCGTATTTGAGATAGCTGCGCAGATTGTTGGATATGGCGCGCGGCCCGAATTCTTCCGGCTCGCGCGATCCGCCTCCCGACCCGTTGATGTGGATGTGGGCGTCGATCAGCCCGGGCATCACAATCTTGCCGTGGATCCCGACAATGCGCGCATTCTTGGGTATCCTTGTGTCTTTCGCCGCACCGACGGCGATAATTTTTTTGCCCCGGATGACGATCGCGGAGTTTTCCATCACCGGGCCACCACGCCCGTCAATCAGCGTTCCGCCGAGCAGCACGGTCGCGGGCGGTTCGTATTCGGTCGGCTTGTTTTTGGCCGCCTGCGCCGAAAAACCGAGCGTCATGGCCATCATCAGGGAGGCGATCAATGCCGGCGCGGGCTTCATGATTTTCCAATTCGCGGTATCCGGCATGGCCAGGCATCCTTGTTCGAGGGCGAGTCGGGAGTCGAGAATGGATTGCACCCGAATCAGCGCCTCCATTCAAGCGTGGGCGTAATAGACTCGTCCGGCGGACGCCAATACAATCGCTTGCTGCGGCACAGGTGCGCGGCATAACGGATCGAGGCATTGGTTGGTCGAAGACACGCGGGACGCGGAACAGCCCGACGGCAGTTGGCTTGAAATATTTACCGGGCGGGTCGGGGTCTATACTTTTGTTTTGAGTTTGGGGACGGGCCTGTTCGCCATCAACCAATTCGTCGTCGCGACGATCATGCCCGCGGTGGTGGCTGATCTCGGCGGGCTGGATTACTACACCTGGGCATTTTCCCTGTTCGCCATGGGCGCCATTATGGGCGCGGCCAGCGCGGGGCCACTGCGCGACGCGCTTGGCGTGCGCTGGTCCTATGCGGGTGCGGGGCTCGTCCTG
>CALGIA010000004.1 GCA_937916005.1 uncultured Rhodospirillaceae bacterium | reverse complement strand
GTAGGTCGCGGCCGGTGTCTTGTTGGTCAGGCGGAAATGGCAGATCGCCCGGTAATTGGGTATCCGGTAGGGGCCGGGCAGGGTGCCGGTGGTCATGTTGGCGACCCGCGTGCCGTGGGTCCGGATATATCCACCCTGATCGAGATAAAGCTCGTCATCGATGGCGGTAACCTCGCCGTCCTCGGCAATTGCGGCGCGGCAGAAATGGTGCTGCTGGCGCGACTGGTTGGCGGCCATCATGTGTTCCTGACGGTCCTCGATCCATTTTACCGGACGGCCGAGCCGCATCGCCGCCGCGCAGACCAGCACGTCTTCCGGGTAAAGCTCGCCACGGACGCCGAACCCGCCGCCCACATGGCCTTCATGGAGGTGGACCCCCGAGGCCGGTCGATTGAACATGCGGCACAGCGTGTCCCGGTTGCGATGGGGTACTTTTGCGGCCCCGTGCAGTTCAAGAATATCCTGGGCTTCGTCGAAGCGCCCGATGGCGCCCCGTGTTTCCAGCGGAACCCCCGAATGCCGGCCGATTTTCACCTCCACCTCGACCACCTTGTATGCGGTGGCGAAGGCCTTTTCCACATCGCCATAGGATTGTTCCATCAGGGCCGCTTCGGTGGTGCCGCCCTTGAAATCCTGGGGCGGATCGTCGGCGTTGATCAGGACCGGCAGTTCATTGACATGAATGACAACCATTTCGGCGGCGTCTTCGGCCAGATAAGGATCTTCCGCGAACACGGCGGCGACCGGGTCGCCCACATAGCGCACCCGTTCGCGGGCCAGCGGATATTGCCGGAACATTTCCAGGCTCGGATTGACGCCCTCGCGGAAATCAATCGGCGGAATGTCCAGTATCGACTCGGATGTCCAGACCGCGACCACCCCCGGCATGGCTTCCGCATCGGCAACATCAATGGAGGTTATTTCGCCGTGGGCATAGGGGCTGCGGACCATACGCATATGCAACTGGTTGGGAAAATTCATGTCGCCCGCAAAGCGGCCCTTGCCGGAAACCAGGGGCGGGTCTTCAAGCCGGACAACGCTATCGCCGAGATGACCCATCAATCTGTTCGGTGTCGTCGCCATTACGCGGTCCTCATCTGATCGCGCCCGATCTTGTCACGAACGGTCTGGACGGCCTTGACGATGTTGATATAGCCCGTGCAGCGGCACAAATTGGACGACAGCAATTCTTCCAGCTCCGCGTCGCTGATATCGGGTTGTTTTTCGAGAATTCCCGTCGCCAGCATCAGAAACCCGGGCGTACAGAAACCGCACTGCAGGGCGTGGGTTTCCATGAAGGCTTCCTGCAACGGATGAAATTTGCCATCCTTGGCGAGACCTTCCACGGTGCGGATCTGCTTGCCGTCGGCCTGAACGCCGAACATCAGGCAGGACCGGATCGGCTCGCCGTCGAGCAGAACCGTGCAGGCGCCGCAGACGCCGTGTTCGCAGCCGATATGGGTGCCGGTCAGGTGGCAATGTTCGCGGATCACATCGGCCAGGGTCCAGCGCGGGTCAACGGTCAAATCGTAATCGCGCCCGTTGATGGTCAGGGTGATGTCTTTTTTGTTTTGATCGGTCATTGGGCGGCTTGCTCCAGCGCGCGGCGCGTCAGGGTTCTTACCAGGTCGCGGCGGTATTTGGCGCTGGTGGCGTGGTCCTCCATGGGATCAACGGCCGCAGCGGCGGCGTCGGCAGCGGCGAGAAAGGCATCCGGGCCGGGTGGTTTTCCGGCCAGCGCCTGTTCCGCGTCATTGATACGCCGCGCGCGGTCTTCCGCCCCGCCAATCGCGACATGCGGGTTGGTCATCACGCCGTTTTCGACCCGGTAGCTGACCGCGGCCATGGCGATGGCGAAATCCCCCGCGCGGCGATTGAATTCGCAAAAGCCGAAGCGCGTGTCGTCGGCCGGAATGGGCAGGCGGATTTCGCGCAGCAATTCATCGTCTTCCAGGGATGTGGTCATGACGCCCTGAAAAAATTCCGCGACCGGGATCAGCCGTTCGCCCCTGGTGCTTTGCGCGACGATGGTCGCATCCAGCATGGCAGTCACCGCACACCATTCGGACGCCGGGTCGGCATGGGCCACGCTGCCGCAAAACGTGCCCCGCTGGCGAATCGGGTAATGGGCGATATCGCGCACGACCACGGACAGGAATGCGCCCAGTGGGCCGTCCAGAACGGGTTGGTGAAACGCCGCATGGCGTACGCAGGCGCCGATGATCAGGTCATCGCCGACCCGTTCGACCCGGTCGAGCCCCGCGACGCCGTTGATATCCACCAGATGTCCGGGACGCGCCAGTCTGAACGCCATGGTGGGGACCAGGCTTTGACCCCCGGCGAGAATCCGGCCGTCATCGGGCGCATGCAGGCCCAGCAGCGCGACTGCCTCGTCGATGGTCGCCGGCGCGTGATAGGTAAAGGAAGCAGGTTTCATTTTGCGTGCCGTCTCTCGAAAACCGGGATACCTTGTGTGCTTTAACAGCCCGTATCGCGCAAGTAATTTTTCGCAATGAGAGACTCGACACGGGCGGTCTGTCACATAATTATGCGGCCCGTGAACCGTGCTGAAAATTGAGGGAATGACGTGACCAACGAAACCACTGCGCCATTGCTGCAATCGGACCTGAAGAGCCTTGAATTGATCGGCAGGGGCAAGGTCCGCGACATGTATGCGGTCGGGGAGAACGAGATCCTGATCGTCGCCACCGACCGGCTGTCCGCCTTCGATGTGGTGCTGCCCACGCCGATTCCCGACAAGGGCAGGGTGCTGACCAATGTGTCGAATTTCTGGTTCGCGCGGACCCGCGGCATTGTCGCCAACCATTTGTCCGACACCACCCTGGAACAGGCGCTGCCCGATGCGCATGAACGCGCGCCGATGGTCGGCCGCGCGGTTGTGGCGCGCCGGCTCAAGCCCCTGCCCATTGAATCCATCGTGCGCGGCTATCTGGTGGGCAGCGGCTGGAATGATTACCGGAAGACCGGTAGCGTCAGCGGGGTCACTCTGCCGGCAGGTCTGATAAATGCCCAGATTCTGCCAGATCCCATATTTACGCCGTCCACCAAGGCCGAAGTGGGCGGACATGACGAAAATATCAGCTACGAACAATCCGCCGATCTGGTCGGTGCGGAAATCGCCGCCGAAGTGCGACGGCTTTCATTGGAAATCTATGTGGCGGCGCGGGATTTCGCGGCCGGGCGCGGTATTATCATCGCCGACACCAAGATGGAATTCGGCCTGGACGATTCCGGGAACATCGTTCTGATCGATGAATTGCTGACTCCGGATTCGTCCCGTTTCTGGCCCATGTCGGAATATCGCGCCGGGTCGAACCCGCCCTCATTCGACAAGCAATATGTCCGTGACTGGCTGGATTCCATCGGGTGGGACCGTAAATCAGCGGCGCCCGGACTGCCCGATGACGTGGTTGCGGAAACCACGGCGAAATATCGCGAGGCGGAAGCCCTGTTGACCGGGTCCAACGGATAGAGCGTTTCGTTACTGCTCTGCCGCCAGCGTTATCTGCTCTGCGAACGCCAGCGTTCGACGATTTCCGCGACCATGGTTGCGGGCATGGAATCTTCCTGCCAGACGGTTGAAAATGACGCGCTGCCACTGCGCGGACGATGCGCCTCATCCAGATCGTCGAATTTCAGACGCATTGGCACTGTCAGCCCTTCGCCGATGGCGATGGCTTCCTGGGTATGGAGCGACGACAGGGCCGACATCATGCCGAGCGCGCTTTCCGGCATCGCCTTGCGGATAAAATCCTGGTCGTGTTCGCTGCTCATCCGCAGCGCGAACAGGGTGTTGCACTGGGACAGGATGCTGGCCGACAATTCCGATGGGCGTTGGCTGACGAGGCAAAGCGAGACCCCGTACTTGCGGCCCTCCTTGGCAATCTGCGATATGATCCTTTTTGTCGGACGGAACCCGACAGCGTCGGATTCGGGAACGTAGCGATGGGCTTCCTCGCAGACCAACAGCACGGGTACGGAATGTGTCGGCGTGCTCCACAGGCAGAAATCGAAAATAATCCGGCACATCACTGAAACCACGATATCGACTATTTCCGACGGCACGCCGGACAGATCCAGAATTGTCATGGGCTTGCCCGCAACCGGCACCCGCATGATGCGTGACACCACATCCGGCAGATTATCCTTGACCACCAAACCGGCGAACATGAAGCCGTATCGACGGTCCGATCTGAGCGCCTCGATTCTGGATTTCAGCTTCAGATAGGGGAGTGAACCTTCCGGCTTGTCGAGCTGTCCGCGCGAGGCATCCATGAACCGGACAATTTCGTTCAGATTATAGGGAACCGGCGTATCGACCGTGATGTGGGTCGTCTCCTGGTCGCCTCCGGAGAATTTGAGCTTGGCGCTGACAATCGCGCGGCCAAGAATTTCAGCCTGAACTTCCGCGTCGATCTGGTTCTCATCGATGAGAACACCGCGAATTTCTTCAAAATTCAGGATCCAGTACGGCAGTTGCAGATTTTCCGTATTCAGAATCTCGGCGGTGTCGCCGAATGCGTGAGAATATTCATTATGGGGGTCGAGCAGCACAATATGCCCATTGGGATGCTCGGTCAGGATGGTTCGCAACAGCAGGGCGACCGTGCAGGATTTGCCGGACCCGGTGCTTCCGAGCACGGCGAAATGCTTGCCCAGCAGATCGTCGGTCATGATATAGGCCGGGATGTTTTCGTTCTGGTACAGCGTTCCAATTCGAATGTTGGAATTGGCCGGACGCGCATAAACGTCGGCCATCTCTTCCTGGGTCGTCGTCATAATCGCTTCGCCCAGGCCCGGGTAAATCGATATGCCCCGGCGGAAG
>CALGIA010000003.1 GCA_937916005.1 uncultured Rhodospirillaceae bacterium | reverse complement strand
CAGCGGCGCGCACTGCGCGGCCTTCGCGGCCCAGATCGGCATCAAAAGGGTCATTGTGCCTTATGCGGGTCCGGTATTTTCGGCCTATGGGGTAGCGCTGTCCGACGTGCTGTACAGCCATGCACGGTCCGAGCCGATCGATCTCGATTCCCCCGACATGGCGCAATCGGTCAACGCGGCCTTCGACGAGTTGGCCGCGCGCGCCCTTGCCGATATGGCGGCCAGCGGGATAGATAAGTCGGAAATCGCCTTGAGTTACCGCATCGATATGCGGTATCGGGGCCAGATGAATGAAGTTTCCCTGCCCTGGACAGGGGGAACGATGGATGACAACAGCGCGGATATCCTGCGCGCGGACTTCGATGCCTATTATCAGCAGCGTTTCGGCGCGGGCACAACGCGTGCCGGCGCGCCCCTGGAATTGATCTCGTTCCGGGTCGAGGCGGTCCGGCCCAGCGACAAGCCGCCGTTGGCGCCTTTGATTGCCGGTGAACGGACGGGACGACCCACGCGAAACCGCCAGGTCTATGATCGGGGTTCCGGCTGGCTCGATGCCCGGATCCATGATTTCGATGGGCTGCAACCGGGCGCGGAAGTTTCCGGTCCCGCAGTGATCGAACGCAGCAATACCACAATCTGGTTGCCGCCCGGCACAACAGCCATGCTGGACAAGTTCGGCAATGTGGAGATCGATACGGGGGTCGGTGCATGACCGAACTCGATCCCATCACCTTCGAAGTCGTCAAGCATCGCCTGTGGCAGATCAATGACGAACAGGGCATCGCCATCAAGACCATTTCGGCTTCGCCCATCGTCGTCGAGGGCAATGATTTCAATGTCGGGCTGTTTACCGCCGATGGCCAGGTCGTGACGGCGGGCATCGGTTCGGTGGTTCACGTCACCACCATGGGCGATACGTTGCGCTCGATCATCGAAAAAGCCGGGCGCATCCGCGACGGCGACGTGTTCATGACCAATGACCCGTTCCTGGGCGCGCTGCACCAGAATGATGTGGTGGTGGCCAGCCCGCTGTTCCGCGATGGCGAGGTTTTCATGTGGGTCGGCAATGTGGTGCATCACCCCGATGTGGGCGGAGTCGATGAAGGCAGCTTCTGCATCAATGCGCGCACGATCTATCAGGACCCGCCGCGCTATTTCCTGAAAATTGTCGATGAAGGCGAATTGTCGACAGAAGTCGAACATACGTTCGTGACCAATTCTCGGCTTCCCGACATGGTGGCGCTGGATCTGCGCGCCCAGATCGGCGCGATCCATGTGGCCAAGACCCGGCTCGATGCACTGCTGGATGAGCAGGGAAAGGATGTCATAGAAACCGTCATGCGTCGGTCCATAGATCTGGCGGAACGCCAGGTCCGCGACTGCATCGCCCAATTGCCCGAAGGGTCCTGGACCGGCGAAGCGTGGATGGATGGCGACCGGGTCGGGTCGGACCGTATCCACCGGGTCGCCCTGACCCTGACGCGGGAAGGCGATAACCTGCATTTCGATTTCACCGGGTCGTCACCCCAGGTCGACGCGGCGGTCAACGCGACCTGGCAGGCGACCGTGTCGGGCTCCGCGGTGCCGCTGTTCAGCTTCCTGTGCCAGGGCGATATTGACTGGAACGAAGGGCTCAGGCGCTGTCTGCGGGTCACCGCGCCGGAAGGCACCGTGGTCAACGCGCAATTTCCCGCGCCGGTCAGTATCTCGACGGTCGGGTTTCGCTGGCTGGTGACGGTGGCCGCGACCCAGGCCGTGGCCAAGATGTTCAACGCGTCGGAAACATTCCGCGACCGGGTCTGCCCGTCGTGGAATTCATCGGCCAACTGCAACAATGTTTTCGCGACCAATGAAGATGGAAAGCGGGTCGGCGCATTATTGTCCGATCACCGGGGCAGTGGCGCGGCGGCGCGCAGCTTCGCCGACGGTTTCAGCCATGCGGGAACCATCACGTCTTTCGCGGGCAGCCTCGGCAATATCGAAGGCGCGGAATGGAAACTCCCGCTGCTCTATGTCTATCGCCGCAGGCTGCCGGATTCCGGCGGGGCCGGCATGTATCGCGGCGGGCTCACGTCGGCGGTGGCGATCACGCCCTATGGTGTGGATCAGGCGCTGTTTAAATCGACCAATACGGCCGGCACCGACCAGACAAACGCCCACGGTATTGATGGCGGATATCCCGGGGCAGGGTCCCAGGTCACCGTGATCCGGTCAAGCAAGGTCTGGGACCGGTTACGCGCCGGGCGGACGCCGATGGACGATTCCGATTTTGGCGGCGATCTGCACCATCTGCCGTCCAAGGCCGAGGGCGTGCTCGACCGCGACGATGTGATGGTGTTCTACCCGGCCGGCGGCGGCGGATATGGCGACCCCATGGACCGGGCGGCGGAAGATGTCGGGCGTGATGTGGCCGACGGGTTGGTCTCTCCGGGCCGCGCGCGGGATAATTATGGCGTAATCAGCGATGGCGATGGTCATGTGGATCATGAGGCAAGCGCCGTACTCCGCGACGACATCCGCGCGCGCCGCAAGCAGGGTCGGGAAGGGAAGTGGGACAGTGGCGATCATCCGGCCGCGCCGAGTGACGGCGCATCACGCCAAATCGGTGAAAATGTAACCCTGGACGGGGATGGAATCATAAGCTGCCGCTGCGGACATAAACTCAGCAGCGGCGCGATCAGGACTTCGGCGCCGTTATCCAAGGCCGGCCCGTGGATCGCCATGCGCTGGAATGGGGATAGTCCCAATTTCGAACTTCAGGAAACCGCCTGCCCCGGATGCGGCGTTTTGCATTCCGTCCGCGAAGTGCGCAAGGCGCATTAATCGGTAAAACATTCCGCGGCCGGGCGCAGGATTTCGCGCGCTTCCCCGACCCGGCGCGTAAACCGCGCCTTGTCGAAATATTCCAGTACTTCGATGGTCAAATTGCGGCCGATCCCGGACCGGTCGCGATATTCCTTGGCGGTAATGACGCCGCTTTCCGTGTCACCCGCCAGGTCTTCGGCGATTACGGCCAGGCCGCGCAAGGTGTCCGGAATATAGAACCGGTTTTTGGCGACCTGGATCACGAAGCCGAGACGCGCCGCCCGGGTCAGGAATGTTGCCACGCGGCGGTCATCGAACCCGAGCGCCTGGGCCAGGTCGCGCACGGTGATCGACCGTACGCCGGCGTCGTTCATCAGCGGTTCCACCATTTTCCACAGCTTGCTGTCGGCCGGGGTCAGTTCGGGCGCGTGCTGGGGAAGCCGGGCGCGCTGCCCGTCAAAGGCGATGACGCCGTCCCGCGCCAGTTCGGGCAGCACCGCCCCTAATGTGTCCGGTCTCATGCGCCGGGACAGGGACGACGCGATGTTGGGCGCGGTTGCCCCGCCGGTGTCCGGATGAGTGCGGTGCCAACTCTCCAGCATCTCAACCACATCCCGTTGCAACGCCGCCCAATGGTCGGCGGAAAATCCGATCTGGCGGTCGGATTCGCCGACGCGGCGCATGGGGGTAAGCTCGCCGAGGATGCCGGTTTCCACCGGAGTCATGTTGCGGCAGAGATTGAATTTCGACAGATCGAGCCCGTTCGGCGCGACGTCCAGTAACTGCGCGAGCGCTGTCGGCGCGTCCGGCTCGGCCATGGCGTGAAGATATGCCAGACGGCCCGGCTTGGCACGGCCCCGATTGGGCGGAAAAACATCAACCACCCGCGCGCCGCCGATGGTCCGGCGCGCCGACTGATCGCGCAGGATCAAGCCGTCGCCGTACCAGGCGCCGATTTCCTGGTCGAGCACAAGCTGTACCAGCGCCGTTTCGCCCGGCTGGATATTGCGGCCTTCGAGAATCGCAACCCGTCCCGTAACGTCCGTCGCGCCGAGATGGACATGAACCGGCGTCCAGTGGGCCAGCGGTCGAATTTCGTCTTCGGTTACGCGGAGTTCCACATCGATCCGGCGCACCGGGTTATGGGCGTTGACGGCGACGATCCAGTCGCCGCGAGTGACAGCGCTGAGCTGCAGGTTCGGCCCCGTAATATTCAGGGCGCAGCGGTCGCCGGCGATACCACGATCGGATTTTCTGTCTTGGGCATGAATGCCACGCACCCGCACCGGCAGCCCGGCGGTCGACACCATGACCTGGTCACCAACCGCAACCTGGCCTGAAAACACCGTGCCCGTGACCACCACGCCCGCGCCCGTGATATTGAAGGACCGGTCGATGGCGAGGCGGAAATTGCCGCTTGGGTCGCGTGGCTTGATGTGGCCGGCGACGGAGATCAGATGGTCCCCCAGTTCGTCAATGCCGTCGCCGGTGATTGCGGATACCGGCATGATGGGCGCATCGGCCAGGGACGTTGCGGAAAATAATTCGGTAATCTCGTCTGTGACCTCGGCCAGCCGGTCTTCATCGACCCGGTCGATCTTGGTCAGTGCGACCGCACCCTTGCTGACTCCGAGCAGATCCAATATGGCGAGATGTTCCGCCGTCTGCGGCATGGGTCCGTCATCGGCGGCGACTATGAACAGCACGAAATCGATCGCGGCCACGCCGCACAGCATGTTGCGGATGAATTTTTCATGACCAGGCACATCGACGAATCCCAGCACCTTGCCATCTGCAATCGGCATATAGGCGAAACCGAGATCAATGGTCAGGTTGCGCTTCTTTTCTTCCGGCAGCCGGTCCGTATCAACGCCGGTCAACGCCTTCACCAGCAGGGTCTTGCCGTGATCCACGTGGCCCGCGGTCGCGATGATCATCGTGGGTCACCAAAGCCGGCGAGCTGGGCGATAAACCCGTCTTCATCGTCCAGGCAACGGAGATCGAAGATCAGCCGGTCGTCCTGGACGCGGCCGATCACGGGCGTGGGCAGGTGGGCGAATTGCGCCGCCATGCGTTTCAGCGCGCCGCCCTTCTTTGCGGCATTCGGCGTGATGGCGACCGCCTTGCTCGGCAGGCTTTCGACGGGCAGCGCGCCTGAGCCGATCTGGCTGAAGCAATCAATGATCTCGACCGAGGCCGTGTCGCCGAACAGGTTTTTCAGATGGGGGACCACCCGTTGGGCGGCAGCTTCGATGTCGCCGGGCGCCCGCGCCAGCATGCGCAATGTGGGGACTTTCTCGGCCAGGCTGTCCGGGTTTTCATAGAGGGCGAGAATGGCGCTGAGCGCCGCGATGGTCATCTTGTCGACCCGCAGCGCGCGCTTCATGGGGTTGCGCTTGATCTTGGCGATGCAGTCCGCCGTGCCGACGATCAGCCCGGCCTGCGGTCCGCCGAGCAATTTATCGCCGGAAAACGTCACCACATCCGCGCCGTCGGCGATGGCTTCCTGGGGGGTCGGCTCGTGGGGCAGACCGAACCGGGTAAGGTCGACCAGGGTGCCGCTGCCCAGATCATTGGCGAACGGAATGCCGCGGTCATGGCACAGGGCCGCGAGTTCATTTTCAGGGACCGTGGCGGTGAAGCCCTGGACCACGTAATTGCTGGTATGCACCTTCATGATCATCGCGGTTTTCGGGCCGATGGCCTGTTCGAAATCCTTAAGGTGGGTGCGGTTGGTGGTGCCGACCTCGACCAGCTTGCAGCCGGCGCGGGACATGATATCGGGCATGCGGAACGAGCCGCCAATTTCGATCAGTTCGCCGCGCGACACGGGCACTTCCTTGCGCAGCGCCAGGGAATTCAGAACCAGCATGACCGCGGCCGCATTGTTATTGACCACCGTCGCCGCCTCGGCCCCGGTCAGCCGGCACAGCCGTTCTTCCAGATGGGTATCCCGGTCGCCGCGCTTTCCCGTGGCGATATCGAATTCCAGATTGCTGGCGCCGGTGGCGACGTCCCGGATCGCCTCCATGGCCTCATCGGGCAGGGCGGCGCGCCCCAGATTGGTGTGCAGCACGGTGCCCGTCAGATTATGGACCCGGCGCAGCGACGGGCTGAGTTTTTCAGCCACGCCCACGGCAATCCGGGCGGCGATGGTTGCGTCTTCAATGTCGATTGCCGTTTCGGGTGGGCTGGTGGAAATAGACTTGCGCAGCGCCGTGAGGCATTCCCGCGCGGTCTCTGTCACAATGGGGCGGCCATGGGCTCCGGACAAGGCTTCGATTTCCGGCAGTCGCAAAAGCCGGTCGATCGACGGAAGACGGGATTGGAGGGATTTGTTCGCGCTGGGCATCACGGACCAACTTTTTATGATTTCACCGGGAAGTTTAACACGTTCGCCCTGCGTTCAGAAATGGCGGTTTGCAGATCTATGGTTTAGTCTCGCTTTCCGGGGGAAAGATGGCGGTATTGGTAAAACGCGTTCTGGTTTTGGGGGTCGGATGGGGTTTTATCCTGCTGGGCGTCGTCGGGCTGTTTCTTCCCATATTGCAGGGAATTTTGTTCCTGTTGATCGGGTTGGCCCTGCTGTCGACTGAATCCCGGACGGCGCGGGCAATTCTCGTCAAGCTGCGCCGGCGGTTTCCGAAACTGGCGCAAAAGATGGATGAGGCCGAAAAACGAGCGCGCGGCATGTTTTCCCGCTTCAAGCCCCGCTTCAAGTGACGTAAAGGACCCCAGTGACATGGCCGGCCCGCTTCTCGCCCTTTCCATGTGCGTCGCCGAAATGTTCGGCATGCTCAATTTTTCCAGCTTTCAGGCGCTGGTGGAAACCTTCAGGGGCGAATGGGCGCTGTCAAATACGGATGCGGGCTGGATCAGCGGCATCTATTTTGCCGGCTATGTCGCGGGTGTCCCGTTTTTGTCGAGCCTGACCGACCGGGTCGATCCGAGGCGGGTGATATTATTTGCGCTGATTGTCGGCGGGCTGGCCTCGCTTGGGTTCGCGCTTTATGCGGACGGGTTCTGGTCCGCCATGCTGTTTCGCTGCCTCCAGGGCGTTGGGCTGGCCGGAACCTACATGCCCGGACTGAAGGCGCTGTCCGATCAGACGGAAGGGTCGCCGCGCCAATCCCGCTACGTGGCTTTTTATACGGCGAGTTTCGGGATCGGGGCCGGCTTGTCCTATCCGTTGGCGGGTGAGATCACCGCCGCGCTCGACTGGCGCTGGGCCTTCGCCATGACCGCCATCGGTTCCTGCATCGCCATCGTCATCATCCTGGCCGTGCTACCGCGCGCCAAGCCTCAGGCGGTACAGCATGACACACATTTTCTGGATTTCCGCCCGGTCCTGCGTAACCGGCAGGCCATGAGCTATATCCTGGGCTATGCGGGCCATAATTGGGAACTGTTCGCCTATCGGTCCTGGATTGTCGCTTTTCTGGTTTTTGCCGCCGATTGGCAGTCGGCGGGCTGGACCGCCCTCAATGCAACGACGTTGGCGGCGGCGGCGACTTTGCTCGGCGTCCCGGCCAGTATTTTCGGCAATGAACTGGCGCTGCGGTTTGGTCGACGGCGTCTCATCCTGCTGATCACCTCCGCATCCATCGCGGTTGGCTGTGTTCTCGGATTTTCTTCCGGGGTCTCCTATACGCTGGCGGTCATGCTTTGCCTCGTCTATGGCGCGCTTTTGACCGGCGATTCGGCGTCCTTGACCGCGGG
>CALGIA010000002.1 GCA_937916005.1 uncultured Rhodospirillaceae bacterium | reverse complement strand
TCCATGGCTATGAGGATCATAGACATCGCCATCCGGGTAATGGTTCCATTCATAGAAGGTTTCCACATCGCGCAGCAGATCTCCGACGATATTGTCGCCGGTTTGCGCCAATGCCCGGTGACATTCCACGGCATCTTGCCCCGCCGCGACCATGGACTGGAGGCGTTCCGTGCTCAATGCCGAAAAGTCGATAAGAATATCCAGGTCTGGTGTTTGGAATGCCATTTCATATGTTTCCGGCGATTTAACGCTTCTGATGCCAGCATAACCCGTTAACCCGGTCCTGTGGGGTAACCTTGAGTAAATTCGCCGTGAGGTCGTTAGAACGCTTTCCGAACCAGGCGAAATCCGATCAGAATATGCTTTATATCAACGGGACGGCCATGGCGCGCAGCCGGCCGGCAGACGCCGCATCCCTTATCGTCCCAGGAACCGCCCTTGACCACGAACCGGGCGGACCCCAGCGGCGTCGAGGTCCATTCATAGACTTGGCCCGCGCCGTCGAGTACACCAAACGGCCCCACTCCAGCCGAAAAGGTGCCCACCGGAACCGTATCGAATGGCCCCGTGTCCGCGCTGTTCAAGCGGGCGGGATCGAATTCATCGCCCCAGGGAAACCGCCGCCCATCGACGCCCCGGACCGCTTTTTCCCACTCCGCCTCGCCGGGCAGACGCCAGACCGCTTTGGTAACGCCGCCAACCCACTTGGCATAGGCGCGGGCGTCGCCGTGGGACACCAGCACGACGGGATGATCTTCCCGCCCCGCCGGCGGCTGGTCGCCGGTCCAGCCATGGCGCCTTGTCCGGGAAAAGGGATGGTTCAGGCGATAGGATTTCCAGACCTTGCGCGACACATCCGGTGCGGGATGCCCGGTTGCTGATATGAAGGCGGCATATTGGCGGTTGGTGATCACGGTACGCGTAATCCGGAAAGCGGGCAGCGTGACCCTGCCGCGTTTTACCTCGCTTTCATACCAGCGTCCGGTTCGGGTGACCGAGTGACCATAGGCGCGCTCATCCAACTGGTAGGCGGCCTCGCGCTCCGCACGACCGGACCCGCGAATGAAGGCGCCTGATGGAATCATCACTGTTTCGGGAATAGGGATGGGAGGCTGTTCCGACGCGCAGCCGGCCAACATGACCGCCAGGAATACGGATAACCTGATCATCGGGCGCGGCGGCGGCGCTGCACCAGCATCACGATGCCGAGCAGAAGCAGCGCGGGCAGATACAGCCATTGCTTGGCGGGCCGATCCACGGCCAGCATCACGCTGGTAACGGTCCAATCCATGTCGATACCTGATTTCGCCGCCGCACTCCCGTGTTCGGGCAATTCGGTCAGCGCCTTGCCGCCATCGATCCGAATGATCAGACCCGCCGATTGGAGCCGCTTGGCGCCCGGCCCGGACGGTCCCAGGGGAAGCTGGGCCGTGGTGCGCGCCATATCGCCATCCACATTGAGCCCTTCCGCCTGAAGCCGCAGGACCGCTCCCGCGGGCAGGCTTTCGGCAATGGCGACGATGTTGGACGGATTCCCGGCCGTAAAGGGCGGCTGGATCACATCCAGCCAATAGCTCGGCCGAAACAGGGTGAAGGCGACCAGCAACAGGGCGAGACTTTCCCACCATTTGCTGCGGACCAGGAAATAACCCTGCGTGGCGGCGGCGAAAACCAGCATGGCGACCGTCGCGCTGACGGCGACCACCAGCAGCTGGATCCAGCTATCGACGCCGATCAGCAGCAATTCCGTGTTGAAGATGAAGATGAAGGGCAGCGCCACCGTGCGCATGCTGTAATAGAACGCGGCAACCCCCGTACGGATCGGATCCGCACCCGAAATGGCCGCGGCCGCGAAGCTTGCCAGCCCGACCGGCGGCGTCACATCGGCCATGATGCCGAAATAGAACACGAACAGATGCACCGCGATCAGCGGCACCACGAGTCCGCTCTGCGCGCCAACGGTAACGATCACGGGGGCCATCAATGTCGCCACCACGATATAATTGGCCGTGGTCGGCAGCCCCATGCCGAGGACCAGGCTGATCATGGCGGTAAAGACCAGCATCAGGATCACATTACCGCCGGAAATCAGCTCCACGAACTCGGTCATCACCAGCCCGACGCCGGTCAGTGAAACCGTGCCGACCACGATCCCCGCCGTGGCCGTGGCGACGCCGATGCCGATCATGTTGCGCGCGCCCGCCACCAGCCCGCCCGCCAGATCCGCGACGCCCCGCCGGATTTCCGCGCCCACATGGCCGGAGCCGCGAAACATTGCTGTAATCGGTCGCTGGGTCAGCAAGATGAAGATCATGAAGGCCGACGCCCAGAACGCCGACAATCCGGGCGACAGGCGTTCGATCATCAGGCACCAGATCAACAGGACCACCGGCAGAAGATAATGCAGCCCGGTCTTCACCGTCGCCCCGATTTCGGGCAGTTCAATCACCGGCGCGTCCGGATCATCCAGTTCCAATTCGGGATAGGCGGCGGCGAAGCGCAGCAGCGCCACATAAACCACAAGCACCAGCAGGCCGATGACCCAGCTCGCCGCGCCGCCGAACGCGCCCTTGACCCATCCCACGCCCCAATAGACCACGCCCGCCAGGATCACCAGCCCGGCGAAGGTCAGGCCGGCGGTCACAAGCCCACCGACCAGGGTGAAGCTGCCACGCCGGGGCAGCCCCTGCATATCGGCCTTCAACGCCTCCAGATGGACGATATAGAGCAGCGCGATGTAGGAGATCAGCGCTGGCAGGAAGGCGTGCCTGATGACGTCCACATAGGAAATGCCGACATATTCGACCATCAGAAACGCGGCGGCGCCCATGACCGGCGGCATGAGCTGGCCATTGACGGAAGAAGCGACTTCGACGGCGCCGGCCTTTTCGGCCGGGAACCCGACCCGTTTCATCAGGGGGATGGTGAAAGTGCCGGTGGTCACCACATTGGCGATCGACGACCCGGAAATCAGTCCGGTCAATCCGGATGACAGTACGGCGGCCTTGGCCGGCCCGCCGCGCAAATGGCCCAGCAGGGAGAACGCGACCTTGATGAAATAATTCCCCGCCCCTGCCCGGTCGAGCATGGAGCCAAACAGCACGAACAGGAACACGAAGCTGGTCGAGACGCCGAGAGCCACGCCGAACACGCCTTCGGTGGTCAGCCATTGATGGGACATGGTCTTGGACAGCGACGCGCCCTTATGGGCGATCACGTCGGGCATATGAGGCCCGCCGAAGACATAAATCAGGAATATAAGGGCCACCACCATCAGCGGCGGCCCCAGCGTCCGCCGGGTGGCTTCCAGCAACAGAATCATGCCGGCGACCGCGACCACGATATCGACCGCGATGGGCGCGCCGGGACGGTCGGCAAGCGCGCGGTAGAACAAGAAGAAATAGCCCGCGCAAAATGCGCCCGTCAGCGCAAACAGCCAATCGGAGACGGGAATCCGGTGGCGCGGCGAGCGTTTGAACGCGGGAAAGGCCAAAAAAGCCAGAAACACGGCAAACGCCAGATGGATCGAACGGGCCTGCGTATCATTGAGCACCGCCACGCCGAACCTGGCGACCAGGAACGGTAACGGCGATGCGTACCAAAGCTGGAACAGCGACCAGAACAGTGCGGTCCCGACGATGATCGCCGAGGATGCGCCGCCGGGCGCACGAGCGCCGGTATCGGCCTCGGCGACGATGTCATGGAGTGTGCCGTCCGGAGGGGCGGCGGACGGCGCGTGACCGTCCGTTGTTTCAGTGTTCACGCGCCGTCGGCTGTTCTACAGCAGCCCCTTTTCCTTGTAGTAGCGCAGAGCGCCGGCATGAAGCGGCGCAGACAGGGCGCCCCTGGTCATGTTGCGTTTGTCCAGATTACTGAAAGCCGGATGCAGGCGACGGAACGAATCGAAATTTTCGAACACCGCCTTGACCACCTGATAGACGATATCGGCCGACAATTTGCTCGATGACACAAGGGTCGCCTTCACGCCGAAGGTTTTGACCGCTTCCTTGTTGCCCCGGTACATCCCGCCCGGGATGGAGGCGTGATCATAATAACCATTGTCCTTGACCAGCTTGTCGATTGCAGCCCCGGTGACCGGGACCAGCATGGTGTCGCAGGTGGTGGTGGCTTCCTTGATCGAGCCGTTGGGATGGCCGACGGTGAACACAATGGCGTCGACCTTGTTGTCGCACAGCGCCTGGGATTGCTCGGATGATTTGAGTTCCGATGCCAGGGCGAAATCGGACATTTTCCAGCCCATGGCGCCCATCAGGACTTCCATGGTGCCGCGCTGCCCGGACCCCGGATTACCCACATTGACGCGCTTGCCCTTGAGATCGGCGAAGTTGCGGATGCCTGAATCCTTGCGGGCAACCACGGTAAACGACTCGGCATGGACCGAGAACACCGCGCGCAAATCCTTGTTGGCGCCCCTATCCTTGAATTTGCTGGTGCCGTGATAGGCGTGAAATTGCCAATCGGACTGGGCGATTCCCATATCGAGTTCGCCGGCGCGAATGGTGTTGAGATTGTAGATCGAACCGCCCGTGCTTTCGACCGAACATCTGGTGCCGTGGCCCTTGCGCCCCCGATTGACCAGCCGGCAGATTGCGCCGCCGGTTGGATAATAGACCCCCGTGACGCCACCGGTGCCGATGGTTATAAAGCGTTGCTGGGCTTCGGCGCGCTTAGCGCCGACGGATGCATATACGCCGCCGGTAATGGCGATCGCCGCGGCCGCGACAATAAGCTTCTTCATGGCTGACTCCCGGTTGGAAAATGTCCCATGCGAAGATGCTGGGAAGCTTGAAGCCTGTCAATACGACGGGGCGAACTATTCTGGACGGCGGGGCGTTCGTGTCTGTAACATGCCGGGCCCGCGACGGGACGGGTTTTCAAGGAATTGCGAAAAATATGAATTTAAAAGACCATATCGCGGAAATACCGGATTTTCCCAAGCCGGGAATTCTGTTTTACGATATTTCCACGTTGCTGCAGCATGCCGACGCCTGGCGCGAAACCGTGGATCAGATGGCCGACGCCATCCGCGGCTATAAGCCCGACCGCCTGATCGGGATCGAATCCCGCGGCTTTCTGGTCGCCGCGCCGTTGGCGCTGCATCTGGGATGCGGCTTCACCATGGTGCGCAAGAAAGGCAAGTTGCCGGGCGGGACGATTTCCCACAGCTATGATCTGGAATACGGCACCGACACGATCGAAATACAGGACAATGCCATCGAACCGGGCCAGCGCGTCGTCGTGCTGGATGACCTGCTGGCCACCGGCGGCACCATGGAAGCCACGATCGAGTTGTTGAACCGGGTCGGGGCGAACGTGTGCGGCGTGGCCTGCATCATCGAGCTGACATTCCTCAACGGGCGCGACCGGATCGACGCGCCGGTAAGCACCCTTATCACCTACGACGAGTGAACCCATGTTTATGCGAAACACATGGTACGCGGCGGCCTGGAACCATGAGGTGGGGGAAACGCCGTTCGCGCGGACCCTGTTGAACGAGCCGGTGGTTCTTTACCGCACCGCCGATGGATCGCCGGCCGCGCTGGAAGACCGGTGCTGCCATCGCTCTCTGCCCCTGTCCAGGGGCCGAGTGAACGGCGACCATCTGCAGTGCGGCTATCACGGGCTGACCTTCGACGCGGCGGGACAATGCGTTCTGGTCCCGGGTCAATCCACCATCCCACCCGATGCGCGGATCAAGAGCTATCCCGTCATCGAGCGGCACCAATGGATATGGATCTGGATGGGCGATCCGGAGCTGGCGGACGAGTCCCTGATACCCGATTGGTGGTGGATGGAAAATCCCGACTGGCGCACCATCAAGGGCGACCCGCCGTTTTATTTACATTGCGATTACAAGCTTGTAACCGACAATCTTCTTGACCTGTCTCACCTGAGTTTCGTGCATGAAACCACCATCGGCACCGATGCGGTGGTGAAATTTCCCATCACCACGGACCGGGGCGAGGACCGGGTATTCATGACCCGCTGGATCATGGATTCCCCACCGCCCGACATGTATGTCGGTTTCCTGCATCACAATGTCCCCGGCTATCACGGCAATGTGGACCGCTGGCAGATTGTTGAAACCAGCCTGCCCGCCAATTCGGACGTCTTTGTCGGCGTCGCCGTGGCCGGGACCGGCGCGCCGGACGGCGATTACAGCCAGGGGATCGAATTTCACAACCTGAACACCGTCACGCCGGAGACCGAAACCACCTGCCACTACTTCTATGCCCACGCCCGCCATTTCGCCCAGGACAGCAAGGAAGTCGACGAGCTTTACCGGGTCGGGTTCCGCAATGTTTTCATGGAAGATGTCGTCGTGTTCGACGCCCAGCAGGTAAATTACGACCGCTTCCCCTCCCCCCACGAAGTGGACATCACCACCGACGGGCCGGGCATCAATATCCGCCGCATGATCGACGCGCGCATCGCGGCGGAAAACGCCTGATTACACCGCGACCCGCACCGGCATTTCCGACACGATCCGGAACCTGGCGCGGGGCGCGCGGATTGTGGGGCCGGTTTGTTCGATGGTCCCGAACCGGGCGAGCAGTTTGGAGAACGACAGCGTCGCCTCCATGCGCGACAGGGAATTTCCGGCGCAGGTGTGGATGCCGTTGCCAAATGCCAGATGGCGGTTGGGCCGGCGTGAAATATCGAATGTTTCGGGGTCGGGAAACGTCCGTTCGTCATGATTGGCCGAACCGATCCCCATATGGAAAAACGTGCCGGCGGGATATTTATGCCCCTGGACGGTAACGTCGGCGGTGGCGCGGCGATTGCCTATCTGAAGCGGGCTTTCATAGCGCAGCATTTCCTCGATGGCGGTTTTCATCAGCTTGGGGTCGGCGCGCAGCCGCGCCATCTGATCGGGAAACCGGAATAGAAGATCCAGGCCGTTGGCGATCAGCGTCGCCGTGGTGTCATGCCCCGCATTGAGCAGGAAGATGCAGTTATGCATGAGCTCATTCTCGGTCAGCCCGTCCGCCGTATCGTGATCGGCCAGCAGCGCCGACAGGACATCCGACTCCTCGCGTTCCGCAAGCCGTCCCCGTTTCCAGACGATCAGATCGCGCAGGTAATCCTTGAAATCGTCCACCGCCTTGTTGCCGATCGCCAGCTGTTCCGGGCTCAGCGCCGGCTCCAGCGCGCCGAGGATCACATTGGCCCAGTTTCTCAGCGGCGCCCGTTCCGCCACCGGCACGCCCAGCAGATCGCCGATCAGGGTCAGCGGAACCTCAATGGCGAAATTCTTCACCAGATCCAGCGTACCGGTCTCCTCGGCCCGGTCCAGCACCCCGTCGATCATGGCATCCAGGCCGGGCTCAACGGCGTTCAGGGTTCGCGGCGTGAAAAACGGCGTCAGCAATCGCCGGACCCGCGTATGGTAGGGCGGATCATTGAACACGATCGAGGTGGTGTGGTGCTCGTAGAGCGGGCCGTCGCCGAATTTCGGCTTGAAGTCGATTTTCTTGTCGGAGCTGAAATGTTCGTCATCGCCGAGGATGGCCGAAACATCTTCGTAGCGCGCCACGAAATAGGTCCCGTCGGGCTGGCGGCATGGTTCGGACTGATCCCGCAATTCACGGTAGACGGGATACGGATCCTGAAAGAAACCGTCATCCACCTTGGCCAGTACGAACGCGCCCTGAACAGTCATCACGACTCTCCTAAAACGGTGATATGGCGACGCCTATTTTTTTCTATCTTTCGGGCGGCGTCGCGGCGAATTTCGAACCGGTCAGACAATACCGGCCCACATCATCCTGCCACAATTCCCCCGCCGCATGTAAGTCGCCAAGCGCGCGGGCCACCGACTGGAATCCTTCAATCACGAATTTTTCGGCCAGTTCCGCGAAATAAAGCGGCGTGACCTCGATGATCGCCTTGATGCGCGCCGCGAGACCCGCGATATCCTCATCGGCGGCAGGCTTTCCGGCCGCGTTTCCGGCGTCGCCGAGATAATCCTCCAGCTTCACCTGGTCGGCATAGGCATAGGCGATGCGGTGAAACCGTTCGCGCGGCACATCGTTTGATATGGTCGCATCAATGCCCATCTTGGCGGTCGTGGGCACCTTGCCGACTTCGATATACAGGCTGGGATCCAGCGGCTTGGACCGCATGTTGGAAATAATCACCACATCCCGGTCGGCCTGCACGCGGGTCGCCACGGCCCATTCCACATCGACCGGGTCGAACACGTCGATATCGTCATCGACCACGGTGACATGCTTCATGTCGGCCACCGACAGCGCCGCCGTGATCGCATTCTTGCCGTCGCCCGGATGGGGCTTGATGGCCACCACCGCATGCCAGTGACAGCATCCGCCGGGCGTGATGTTGACCGCCGTGGTCTGGACGCCGGCCTCGTACAGTACGCGGCGCACGGCGGCCTCATAGATCGGCCCCGACGGCCAGATGTTTTCCCACGGCATGTGCAGCGCGTAATAGACCGCGTTCTTGCGCATGGAAATCGCCTTGATCCGCACGTGCGGGTTCCAGTGCAGCCCGCCCATGAGGCGGGTGAACTCTCCGAAGCGGCCTTCCGGCTTGGTCCAGCCGGTCGGCAAAATTTCCGCCTCAAGCACGATTTCCGCATCGGCGATACAGGGGATATCAATGGTTTTACAAGGAGTTAGAGAGAGACCCTCACCACGCATGCCACCGGCGATCTCGACCTCGCTGGTGCCGAGAGGCGCCTTGTAGGTTGCGGCAATGACTTCAATGGGATGGGTGCCGATATTGATCGAAATCGGCAGCGCCTCACCCTTGGCGTAGGCCTTCTCGGCAAAGCGGCGCAGATTGTTCGGCGTGACGATGTCGATGCCGGTCAGGTTGCGTTCCTTCACCAGCAACCGGTAGACGCCCGCGTTGATCCCGTCCACCTCGCCATCCGGGTCCCGCGCCAGCGTCACCCCGGCGGTGATCATCGGCCCGCCATCGAGCACCGAAAACAGCGGGATCGGCAGCTTGAACAGATCCACGTCGTCGCCTTCGAGGAGAATCTCCCGCGCCGGTCCGGAATTGACCATGTTGGGCGCTTTCGGCCGGTCGAGCCCGTCCCGCACCCGGCCTTCAATTTCGCCGAATTCGCAGCCCATGGCGATGGACAGCCTCTCGCGGCTGTTGATCACGCCGGACACCACGGGCATGTCATAGCCGTTCACATTGGTGAACAGCAGCGCCTTGTCCGACTGATCGACCAGGGCCGCAATATGGCGGATATCAACCGGCTTGGAGATTTCCACAAGCTCGCCCGCCGCCCGGAGATCGTCCAGTAATCCGCTGAAATTTGCCGCCATGACCTGCTACTCCGCACTGGAATTTGAGGCCGGGAACCTATCATCGCGGCCCCATGGCGGCAAGCGATGGGGGGGGAAGCCTGGAATTGTCTCCGTTCGAATGTCGATTAAACATCCACATGAAAGCGCCCGCACCTATAACCAATGCGCCGACCGAAATAATCATGCTAGGTGCGTCGAATATTGTTGCGATAAACCCCCATAGGCCCGCGCCAACGAAGGCCAGGATGACCGCTAGAATTGTTCGTAGCAATTTGGGCATGAGCTAAGCCCCGGTGCATTTTTTGAAGGCCCCGTGCCGTTCTGGCTTCGGTGCTGCCGCATCAATCAGCTTGACGATATTTACCATATCCCAAAGCGTCCCTGAAACACCTGCCGCCATTGCCGGAGACATTTTCACCGTCTTATTCATCCGAACGAAATTAGAATAAAAGGAGTCATTATACTTTAACCCACATTATTGAGCTTAAGCGCCGCCTTTTTATCACGCCAGTAGTTGTCATCCGGCGTCAATGAAGGGCCGCTCGCCAGTCCCGCCGCAAGCAATTGATCCAGTTGCTCGGCACGTCGATGATTACGCACCAGGGTCGCAACAAAATCACTCGCGCTCGAATATCCACCGGATTCAATAGCGCTATCGATCCAATGCCTTAACTCCGGCGCAAGGGAAACCGTTAAACGCTCAGTGGCCATGGCTCTATCTCCATTTCACCTATGCATAATAAATCATAATAATTATGCATAGGAACTTAAACGCGAGATATGCCGACCCCGGGCCGAGTGATTTGGCGATGCGCCGCGGTTAACGGTCAGGCCGCCGCCCGAAAGTTCAAACGAACCCCCATGGCCGCGACGATTCCGGCCAGCACGATCACCATCCCGATGGTTTCCAGCACGCCCGGAACCTCGCCCAGCATGGTGATTGCCATGATGGTGGCGAAAACCGGCACCAGCGTGACCGCCAGCGCGGTCCGGGCGGGGCCGAGGACGGGTATCGCCCGCATATAGAACACCGCCGCGAAAATCCCCACGAAAATCGTCTGATAGACCGCCTGGAACCACCATTCCGAAACCGGCAGCCGCGTCACAACGGGGTCGAAGAAAATGAAATATATCGGCGCAAAGACCGCGCAATTGATCACCGCGACAATGGTGAGCCCGAGGACCGCGTCGACCCGCCATACCCCCATCAGAACGGAAAATATGGACCACATGACCGACGTGCCGAGGAACATCAAATCACCGCGCCACGCGCCCGATGCCGCATCCGCGATCCCGCCCGAGCTCAGTGTCGCCAGACCGGCAAGGATCATCACAAGACCCCCGATGCGCCCCGGCGTGAGCCGGTCACCCAGAAACAGCATGCTCAACAGGGCGGCGAACATGGGGGTGGTTCCCTGGGTAAAAATGCTGGCATGGGCGACCGGGGCATAAACCAGGCCGGTGGCCATCAGCATGTTCATGGCCGCGCCGCCACACAGCGCCAGGACCAGCCCGCGCCGCCATCCCAAGCCCCCCAGACGGACCGGGTTGTTCCGCAGGAATATGGGCAGCAGGAATATCGCCGATGCATAGCGGAAAAACGTCAAATCGGCGGGCGTAAACGCGCCCTGGATACCGGCCCTGGAGACAACGAAGAAACCGGCCATCAACAACGCGGCCGTTGCGCCGCTGGCCACCGCCATGCGCGGCGAAACCGTCGCGCCGATCGTGAATATGCGGAAAATAAAACCCATGAACAATTCTTTCCGTCAGGCCACGCCAAGATCGGCGGCGGCGGTTTCGGCGGCCACCAGCCCGAGCAGGAACGCACTGATCAGCCCGCCCACATAGCCCGCGCGCGGTCCGCCCTCAATCCCGCCCACGGTTGATCCGGCGGCGTAGAGTCCGGGGATATGCGTGTCGTCCGGCCGTATCACGCGGGCCGAGCCGTCGACCGCAATACCGCCCATGGTAACGGTAATTCCGGCACACAGCGGAATGGCCCGGAACGGCGGTTTCAGAATTGGCTTTGCCGCATGGGGAACGGTCGTGCGCGGCGGGTTCAACGCGTCCCAAGCGCCGCCGTCCACCGCAACATTATAGGCCGCGACCGTCTCGGCGAGCACGGCGCCATCGAGACCCGCCTTTGCCGCGAGATCCTCGATACTGCCCGCCTCCAGGATCGTCCCGCCGGCCTCGGCCAGGTTCGGGTTGGGGGGCACGATATCGGCCGACTTTGCATCCTCCCAGGCCTGGGCATCGAACAGCACGACCGCGCCCATGGGATCATCAAGCCGGGCGATGGCATTGACCAGTGCGATGCCGCCAAGACCCTCATCGGCGAAGCGGCGGCCATCGGAATCAACAACAACCGCGCCGGCGCACAACGCATCAAGCTGCGGATATGGCCACAGGCCTTCACGGGTCATGGCGTCCCGCGACAGCACATGGCCGTAGAACTTGTCGAGCCCGACCAGCGACGCTCCGGCCTGTTCGGCCATGCGGAGCCCGTCGCCAATGCCGGTTTCCACATTGCGCTGGCGAATGCGGTCGGGGTGCGCCGTGATGTGGCGGCCGACAAGCGCGCGCCCGGCCTGGTAGCCGCCATCGGCCAGCACCACCGCACGCGCCTCCAGACATTCTTCACCCGATGGCCCAATGATGTTCACACCGGTGCAGACGCCATCGCTCACCACCAGCGATACCGCCTCGACACCGGTCATCATGGTTCCGCCCGCCGCTTCCAGGCGGCGGCGAAGTTCCTTCAGGAACAGGTTCGGCCCGCTGTTTTCCCAATCGAGCCCCGCCCGGAACGCGCGGGAAGGCGCCAGCATGGGCGGCCCCCCGGCCCTATGGTGCGCGGCGTTGGTGAAATCGGCGCCATGGTCGCTGAGCCAGGCCAGCGTGCGCGCGGCATTATCGGCGACACAGCGCGCCAGATCCGCGCGCGCCGTGCCGGCGGCGGCGGTCTGAATCTGATCGTAAAGCGTGTCGGGCGGCGTGTCCGGATGCAGGAACGAGACGTGGGTCACGCCCGTGGCGACCCGTGAATTGCACATGTAATGTTCGCCGGTTCCGCGTTCGAGAACAGCGACATCAAGACCGAGTTCCGCGGCGCGAACCGCACTTGTCAGCCCGGCAAATCCGCCGCCGATTGCAATCAGATCGAATGTCATTGTTTTCCCGTCACTCTTGCTGGATAGGTCGCCGCCGAAGCTACGCGAGGTGGGGTCATCCGATCAATGCCCCTGCTTTTCATTGATGGAGGGAATGGTCGCACCGGCCGGACAAAGGGTCTATAGAACCGGCATTATGACGCCGAAACCACCCCGCTCCACCCCTTTGTTTCTGCAGCGCGAATTGCTGATCATCTTTTCGATCACGCTGATTTCCGTGATGGGGGTGTCCAGCATCACGCCGATCCTGCCGGAAGTCGGCAGGGTCTTCGGCGTCTCGCCCCAGGGGGCCGGATGGCTGGTCGCCGCCTTTACCCTGCCCGGGGTGATTCTGACCCCGTGCTTCGGACTGTTGTCGGACCGCTATGGCCGCAAGCGCATTCTGGTGCCGTCGATCCTTGTCTTCGCCGTCGCCGGCCATGCCTGCGCCTATGTGGACAGTTTTTCCCAATTGGTGATCCTGCGGGTGATTCAGGGCGCGGGCGTCGCCTCGCTCAGCGCCATCAACATCACCCTGATCGGCGATATGTATGAAGGCCATGAGCGCGCCAGCGTGACCGGCTATAACTCGGGTTTCATCTCCACGGCGGCGGCGGCCTATCCGGCGGTCGGCGGCGCATTGGCCCTGATCGGCTGGCGCTATCCGTTTGTGCTGCCGCTGATCGGGTTTCCCATCGCCCTGGCCATCATGCTGTGGCTGAAGAACCCGGAACCGCGCATGTCCGACAGTTTTGCGACCTATATGAGAAAGCTGTGGCTCAGCCTGCTGCAGCGCGGCACCGCCGCCATGCTGTTTTCCAGCCTTGTCGCCTTTGTCCTGCTGTACGGGCCGCTGGTGACCTTCATCCCCTTTTTGCTGGAAGACAAATTCAACGCCAGCAGCGTGGATATCGGCTGGGTCATGGCGTCCTGCGCCGTGGGCAGCGCGGTGGCCTCGGTCTTTACCGGCAGGCTGATCCGGCGCTTCCGGGGGCGTCACATCCTGATCGCAACATTTTCCCTGATGGCTCTGGCCACGGCCATGATCCCCTTCGTGGGCAGCATGTGGGCGGTCGCCGCCGCCGTCGCACTGCTCGGCGCCAACCACGGCATCGGCATTTCGGTTGTGCAGGTGCGGCTTGCGGAAACCGGCGAGCCGCAACAGCGCGGCGCGCTGATGGCGCTCAACGCCACCATGTTCCGCACCGGCCAGACCGTCGGGCCGCTGGTCATGGGCGCATTGCTGGCGCTGGGCGGCATGGAAGCCGTCTATCTCGGCGGCGGCGCGGTCGGGATGCTTGCCATTCTGTTGCTGGTCGTTTCCATGCGGTCCACCCCCTAACCGCCCAGCGACGAGGCCCCTGCGCTGATACTCAATAAGCCACATACGAATATAAGAGGCAGGTAAGTCTGATTTTAAGGGAAAAACAGACGAAGATTTCCGGCTGGCTGACTTCCTCGTTGTGCAAACCCGGACATTCTCTAACCGTTGGCGGCGCCAACCACTGCACGATGTTGCGTACCCGGATACGACAAGTACGGTCCGTCGGTATCGATTTCTATTCGCATGTTAAACGATCCTGCAAATCACACAATCTGTCTAGAGACATGGTTTTAATGACTTTCTCGACATTGATAATGGACAAAGCGAAAAATTGGATCGGGCATGAAATTTTCAATTCCATCGCGGTGACATT
>CALGIA010000001.1 GCA_937916005.1 uncultured Rhodospirillaceae bacterium | reverse complement strand
CTCGATGCGGACGGAATATTCCTCGGGTTTCGTCTCAAGACCCTGGCCAATCTGGGGGCGTATCTGTCCACCTTGGCAAGCGGGCCTGCCACCAACAATCTGGGAACCCTGTCGGGCGTCTACACCACGCCGGCCGCCCATGTGGAAGTCATCGGCGTAATGACCAACACTCAGCCGACCGCGCCCTATCGCGGCGCAGGGCGTCCGGAAGCCGCTTACGTGATCGAACGCATGGTCGATCTGGCGGCGCGGGAACTCAGCATGCGACCGGCGGAAATCCGCCGCCGGAACATGATTCCGCCCAACGCCATGCCGTTCAAGACATCCCTGACCTTCACCTACGATTCCGGTGAGTTCGAACACAATATGGACGACGCCCTGAGACTGATCGATGCCGACGGCTTCAGCGAACGGCGCGCTCAATCGCAACGCCGGGGAAAATTGCGCGGGCTTGGTCTCGCCTATGCAATCGAACGCGCCGCTCCGCCGGGAATGGAATATGCCGAAATTCGCTTCGACCCGTCCGGCAACCTCACCCTTCTCAGCGGCACGACGTCGCAAGGCCAGGGCCACGCCACGACCTATACCCAGCTGCTCTGCGACAAGCTGGGGCTCGCCCCGGAATCGATTCGGGTCATCGAAGGAGACACGGACAAGATCGCCTTCGGATTTGGATCGGGCGGTTCCCGGTCCGCCGCCATGGGCGGCGCGGCGGTCGTTCTGGCCGCCGATAAAATCATCAAAAAGGGGCGCGAAATCGCCGCCCATATGCTGGAAGCCGCCGACGCGGATATCGAGTTCGCCGACGGTGAATTCACCATTACGGGAACCGACCGGTCGCTTCCCCTGTGCGATATCGTGAAGCGCGCATTCATGCCGTTGCTATTGCCCGACCATATGGAACCGGGACTGTATGACGCCGCAACCTTTCGCGGCGCCATATCCAGCTATCCCAATGGATGCCACGCCTGCGAGATTGAAATCGACCCGGAAACCGGCAAGCTCGACATGTTGAAATATGTTGTGGTCGATGATTTCGGAACGCTGATCAACCCTGCGCTGGTCAAGGGCCAGGTCCATGGCGGGATCGCCCAGGGCGCGGGACAAATCCTGATGGAAAGTTTCGTCTATGACGACGACAGCGGCCAGCCATTGTCGGGATCCTTCATGGATTACGCCATGCCGCGCGCCGATGATTTCTGCAGCTTCGAAGTCCAGAGCAACCCGGTCCACACCGACAGCAACCCGCTGGGCATCAAGGGCGCCGGTGAAGCCGGGGCGGTCGGCGCAATGCCCGTGGTCGCAAACGCGATCGTCGATGCGCTGGCGCCTCTGGGCATCCGGCATGTGAAAATGCCGGCGTCGCCGCAACGAATTTGGGAAACCATCCGCACCGCAGGATCAGAACAATGAACAGCGCAAACGATAAGCCAAAAACCAGAGGCAAACGGTCCGTTCGCGACATGGCCATGGTCGGGGGACCGGCTTTGTTGGTCCTGATCGCGGGTTTCTGGATTGCTTTTCAGTTCGTCGAACCCGCCCCGCCGAAATCGATCACCATCGCAAGCGGCGGCAAGGGTGGCGCCTATTACGCTTTCGCCGGGCACTATCGCGAATTGCTGGCGAAGGCCAAAGTTGATCTGGTTGTGCGGGAAACATCGGGCTCAATCGATAATCTTCGCCTGCTCAAAAACAGATCAAATGACGTGCAGATCGCTTTGGTTCAGGGCGGCACCGGCAATCCTTCGGCCATGCCTGGGCTGATGTCTTTGGCGAGCCTGTATTATGAACCGGTGTGGGTTTTCCATCGCGGACCACGGTCGATCATGCGGCTGACCGAATTACAGGGTCTGCGGGTAGCCGTTGGCGCCGAGGGCAGCGGCGCCCGTGCGGTGGCAGTTCAGCTCCTGGCCGACAACGATCTCGGCGGGAAAATCACCCGGTCGCCCCTCGGCGGATCGGAAGCGGCGCAGGCCTTGATCGATGGCCAGATCGACGCGGCGTTTTTTGTCGCCTCGCCCGAGGCCAAATTCGTCCGGCGGCTGCTGGCGGCCGACGGCATACAGATCATGAGTTTCGAGCGGGCCACCGCCTATTCCAAACATCACTTATACATGTCGACAGTAAAATTGCCCATGGGCGCGATTGATCTGGCGCGAAACCTGCCGCGCAATGATGTGGTTTTGCTGGCGCCGACCGCCGCACTGGTCGCCCGCGATGACCTCCATCCGGCCCTGATCGAACTGCTCCTGAGATCAGCAGGCGAAGTTCACCAGGACGGCGGATTGTTTGAAAATCCGGGTGAATTTCCATCCGCCAAGCATCTTGATTTCCCGATCAATGACGATGCGAAACGGTATCTCGAGTCGGGACCCAGTTTCCTGCAAAAATTCCTGCCGTTCTGGATCGCCAATTTCCTGGATCGCACCAAGGTGATGCTGCTGCCCCTGATCACCCTGCTGATCCCCCTGTTCCGCATCTTGCCGCCGACCTATCGCTGGCGCATGCAATCGAAGATCATTCGGTGCTACCGGGACCTATCAGAACTTGAGCAGGATATGCTGGAGCGTGACGAAGGCTCTGACCTCGCCCGCTTCATGGCAGAGCTGGAGCGTATCGAAGACGTGGTCAGCAACATGCATATGCCGCCTGGCTATCTCAATGCGCTTTATGCGCTGCGTCTGCATATCGATGTGGTTCGCGCCAAACTAG